>JAGVUH010000445.1 GCA_019136395.1 Gammaproteobacteria bacterium | reverse complement strand
GAGGACCCCCGCACCCAGATCTGGGTCACCGACTGGCGCAATGGCGTCTGGATCGACGCCCGCACCGCCCATTACCTCCCCGGCAAGGAGACCCCCATGCAATACGGGCTGGGCGCCCAGTCCGAGCCGGCCGCCGGGGCCATCGACTTCGCGGCCGCCAGGAAGCACATCTATGAGGTCGAGGCGCGCTTCAACGCGCCCATCTTCAATCCCGGTGCCACCGCCACAGCCTCAACCCCAGACACCGCCGCGGCCACCGCTACAGGCACCAGAGGAGATTTAGCTCAAGGCACTGCCAGCACGATTGCTCCAGATGCCCGGGGAACCGAAGCCGCCCCCGCCGTCGCCAATGCTGACGCCAGGGCCCCAGCGGGAGCTGGCAACCCGATCCCTCCAAGCGCACCCGCTGCCAGCACCTCCGCTCCGGTCACCGGCCCGGCCCATCCGGACCAGGATCACCGCCACCCGCATCTGCACATCACCGAATGAAAAACTTCTGGCTCACCGCGCAAACCGACATCCTGGAATCCCTGCGCGCCAAGTGGTTCCTGGCCTACACCTTCATCTTCGGCGGTCTGGTGGCCCTGCTCTTCGTCTTCGGCCTCACCGAGTCCCGGGTCATGGGCTTCACCGGCCTGTCGCGACTGATGGTGACCTACATTCAGCTCGCCATGGCCATCCTGCCGGTCTTCGTCCTCATCACCACGGTACGCTCGGTGGCTGGCGACCGCGAGGCGGGCATTTACGAGTATCTACTTTCCCTGCCCATCGGTCTGGCCCCCTGGTACTGGGGGAAGATCGGCGGGCGCTTCCTGGTGGTCTTTCTGCCCGTCTTTCTGGCCATGGTAGCCGCCATCGCCTGGGGCGCCACCCGCGGCGCCGAGATCCCCTGGACCCTCTTCGTCTATTACACCGGCCTGCTCATGGCCCTGGCCTGGTGCTTCCTCGGCCTGGCCATGCTGCTCTCCACCCTCACGCGCTCCGCCGACGTCGCCCAGGCCTCCGCCTTCGTCCTCTGGCTGACCCTCCTGCTGTTCCTCGACCTCATCCTGCTCGGCGTCATGATCCGTGGCCAGCTTCCCCCAGAGACCGCCGTCGCCATCGCCCTGGTCAATCCCCTCCAGGTCTTCCGCACCGCCGCCATGCTGCTCCTCGACCAGCACCTGGTGATGCTCGGCCCCTCGGCCTACGTCATCCTTGACGCCTTCGGCCAGGCCGGTTACATCCTCTACGCCCTCCTCTACCCCATCCTGGTCGGCACTCTGAGCGCCTGGGCGGGCTTCAGCCTCTTCAAGCGCAGCGATTTGCCCTGAATAATTTTTTCTGCCCTGAATGCGGTCACCAGCAACGCGTTACCTACCCCGAAGGTTGCGTCTTGAGCCATTCGCGCATGGTGTCGTTGACGCGGGTCTGCCAGCCGGGGCCGGTCGCCTTCAGAGCAGCCAACACGTCCGCGTCGAAGCGGATTGTAGTCGGCTGCTTGCGCGGGGCTTTCTGCGGGCCGCGTCCGCGGCGCTGGGCGACGAACACCTCAACACCGCCGCCATGGCAGACCATATCCTGTGACCAGATCGAGGTCTCTTCGGCTGTTGGCGGCCGGTCCTCTCCGGGCGCATCGGCAATCAGCTTGTCCCAGTCTTGTTGGTCAACGGGAAAGCCCTTGGGCAAAGCGTTTGATTTCATGTTTCTCCGCCTGGCGCAGGCTGATGATGTGCAAGTCATCGCCGCGCTCCGTGTAGGTCATGTGCACCACGATGCCGTTCAGGAACCCCAGCACATTGATCCGCTGTTCGCCATAAGCCGCTCGGGCATCGTCCCAACTGACCACTGGGCCATCGAAGACTGCCTCGCAGCCCCTGAAATCCAGGCCATGCTGACGGAGGTTGCTGAGGCGCTTAGCTTCGTCGAATGTGATCATAATTATATTGTAGTAACAAATAATCCCCACGCCCAACATCTTGTTAATACATGCAAGGGCTTATAGCCACGAAAATCACCGCCACCCCTCGTCTTCCATAAAATTGGTTGGGTGGCGGCAGTGGCTGGCAATCTCCCGATGATCTGACTCAATCCGTTTCAGTACTCCAACGTCAAAGTACTGCTCGCCACAGCAATCACACTCCAAGCAGGGCACGTTCCGTACGATCAGCATCCCGTCTGGATGTTGGTGAAAATACTGCGTCGTTTTAGGGATTAGGCGAATGCTACCGCATAGTACGCACTGCTCCGGCAGCTTTGTTACCTTGCTCATGGATCAGGCACCCAGCCAGACCCGGTTGCGTCCCGCCGCCTTGGCCTGATAGAGGGCAGCATCGGCGCGATCGAGCCAGACATCAGCGCTCTCCGGCGGGCGAAATTCCGCCACGCCAAAGCTGGAGGTGACCCGGCCGACCCCGGGGAAGGGTTCCGCGGCGATCAGGGCGCGCAGCTTCTCCGCCAGGCGCTCGGCCTGATCACCGGCGCAATGGGGCAGCAAGACGACGAACTCCTCGCCACCCCAGCGGGCCAGCATATCAACCCCGCGCAGATGCTCCCGGACCCGCTGGCTGAGGGCGATCAGAACCTGGTCACCCACTAAGTGGCCATGAGAATCGTTGATCGCCTTGAAGTGGTCGATATCGAACAACAATAGGGACAAGGGCTCGCCATAGCGCCCGGCACGCTGGGTCTCCGCCGCGACAACCTGCTCGAAGTGGCGCCGGTTCCAGACCCCGGTGAGTGCGTCGGTGGTGGCCAGGCGC
The DNA here is from genome assembly GCA_019136395.1 of Gammaproteobacteria bacterium. Next base: position 6,442 of record JAGVUH010000445.1, on the reverse strand, counting down.
TGAAGTTCCTCATTGGCGGCCCGGAGTGCCTCATTGGCCTGCTCCGTGAGGTCCCGCGCCTGACGCAATGCAAGCTCATGGCGTTTGCCCTCGCTGATGTCCCGCGACACCCCCAGGAGTTGGTGGAGCTTGCCGTCTGGACCCACCAGGGGGAGGACCATGACATAGCACCAGATGGTGGACCCATCCTTACACCAATACTCCAAGTCTCCCCGGAAGGGCTCCAGGGGGAGACCGGCCCGGGTCCGGGCGTGTAATTCCTGAAAGTAACCCAGATTCTTGGCCAGTGATTCCGGGGGATGGATCTCCTCCAGCGGTTGGCGCATGGCCTCGGCCGGGGTGAGACCGCGGAGTTTCTCGATGGCGGGGCTGACATAGGAGATGGTCCCGTCGGGTTCGATGGTCCAGACGACATCCAGGGCGTTTTCGGCCAGCAGCCGGTGCCGCCCCTCACTGATCCGGAGTTGTTCCTCGGCCAGTTTGCGGGCGGTGATATCGCGGATCAGCATGATGAACTCAGGCTCGGCCACCTCCGGCCCACCCAGCCGGGCAATCGACAACTCATGCCAGATCGGTCCCTGGGGCAAGGGCAGCATATAGCTGGCGCCCCGGTGATAACCCTCCCGCGCCGCCTCCTCCAGGGCGGCGAGAATCACCCGCGCGGCCTCCGGGGGCATGAACTCCGTGACGGGCCGGCCGAGGAATGCCACCCGGCCGAGGAATGCCACCGGGGGCAGAATAAACCGATTGGGGTCCGCCGTGTGACACTCCCGGGCCCGGCCCGCGCGATCCACCCGTAACAGCAGATCCGGCAAGGCATTGACTGTCGCCTCCAGGCGCGCCTTGGCCTGGCGCAGCGCGTCCTGGATGCGCTCACGCGCGCGCATGTCCTTCTCCAGCGCAAAATCCACTGGTTCTGATAGGCCGGACCGGCGATAAAGTCGGTGAGGGGTGGCGCGAAGAACCCGGCATAGAGGGCGCGGCCGAGGTCGGCCGTGGCCAGCACCAGCCACAGGGCCGCTTGCAGGCGATCGGCGGAACCGAAGTAAGGCGGCCGCCGGGTCAGGAGGACCCCGGCCAGCCAGAGCATCCAGGCGGCATTGAATACCGCATTGATAACGATGCGGGCATTGAGGTTGGGGTCCCCATAGCTGAACCAGAGCAACAGGGCCACGTAGCCCAAGGAGCCGGCGATGTCCCAGCCTACCCGAGGTGACAGTCCCCGGAAGATCAGGGTGCCGCGCAGAAAGAGGATACCCTTGGCCAGGAGCAGGTAATTGGCCAGGACGATGGTCAACCAGGGCGAAAACTGATCCCGGGGCAGCAGGAAGAGCACCGACGACAGGCAGCCACAGGCCACCCCGGCGACCCAGTACCCGAAACCGGGATAGGTCCGGCGCGTCCAGAGGATGACGGCCATCGTTAGGGTGATCGCCAGGGCCACCGTCAGGGCGACAATGATCAGGGTCTTGGTGTCCATCCGCCGGTCAATCAGTTCCTCGACTAAGTTCCTCGCAACAGTTTCCGTGGCGTCAGGTTAGTGGCTGGCGATCCAGACCCGGTTGCGTCCCGCCGCCTTGGCCTGGTAGAGGGCGTCATCGGCGCGGTTGAGCCAGGCATCGGCGCTTTCCGGGGGGCGGAATTGCGCCACGCCAAAGCTGGAGGTGACCTGGCCGACTTCGGGGAAGGGTTCCGCGGCGATCAGGGCGCGCAGCTTCTCCGCCAGGCGCTGGGCCTCATCGCCCCCGCAATGGGGCAGCATGACGACGAACTCCTCACCACCCCAGCGCGCCAGCATGTCGACGCTACGCAGGTGATCGCGAACCCGGTGGCTCAGGTTGATCAGCACCTGGTCGCCCGCCAGGTGGCCATGGGTGTCGTTGATGGCCTTGAAGTGGTCGATATCGAACAGCAGCAACGACAAGGGCTCGCCGTAGCGCCCGACGCGCTGGATCTCCGCCGCCACGACCTGCTCGAAGTGGCGGCGGTTCCAGACCCCGGTGAGATTGTCGGTGGTGGCAAGACGTTGGAGTTCCTCATTGGCGGCCTGGAGCGCCTGGTTGGCCTGTTCCGCGAGGTCCTGGGCCTGGCGCAATTCGAGCTCATGACGTTTGCGCGCGCTGATGTCCCGCGATACCGCCAAAAGCTGGCGGAAAGTACCCTCGGCATCCTGCAGCGGGTAGATCATGACATCGCCCCAGACGGTCGAGCCGTCCTGACAGCGATATTCCAGTTCACCCCGAAAGGGCTCCAGGGGGAGACCAGACAGGGCCCGGGTCTGCACTTCCTGGAAATAGTGGCGGTAGATGGCTAGGGAGGCCGGGGTCAGAACCTCCTCCGGTGCCTGGCGCATGGCCTCGGCCGGGGTGAAGCCCCGCAGTTTCTCGACGGCGGGACTGACATAGGAAAGGGTGCCGTCAGGCTCGATGGTCCAGATGACATCCAGGGCGTTCTCGGCCAGCAGCCGGTGCCGCTCCTCACTGATGCGCAACTGCTCCTCGGCCCGTTGGCGGTCGGTGATGTCGCGGATCAGCAGGATGAACTCGTGCTCAGCCAGCACTGGCCCTCCCAGCCGGGCGATCGACAACTCGTACCAGATTGGTCCCTGCGGGGTGGGCAAGGAGTAGCTGGCGCCCCGGTGATAGCCCTCCCGCTCCGCCTCCTCCAGGGCGGCTCGGATCACCCGCGCGGCCTCCGGAGGCAGGACCTCGGTGATCGTCCGGCCCAGGAAGGCGGCCGGTGGCAGGGAGAGTCGACCGGGGTCCGCCGTGTGGAATTCCAATGCCCGGCCCTCGCGATCCACCCGTAACAGCAGATCCGGCAGGGCGTTGATCGTCGCCTCCAGGCGCTCTTTGGCCTCGCGCAACTCGCCCTCGACGCGCTCACGCTCGCGGATATCCTCCTCCAGCGCCTCCCGGGTCCGCCGCAGGTCGTACTCCAGCTGCTGAGCGTTCATGACCACCTGGCTCAGGGTGATCAGGATCGCGGACAGGATCAACAGCAGGATCCACTCGCTCTGATAAGCGGGGGCGTCCAGGTAGTTCGCCAGCGGGGGCGCCAGGAGGCCGATATAGTTCGCCCGCGTTAGATCGACGAGGGTCAACACCGCCCAGACGACCGCCTGCCCGCGATCGAAGGAACCGAAATAGGGGGGGCGCCGGGTCAAGAGCACCAAAAACAACCGCAGCGTCCAGACGGCGCTCAACAGATTGGACACCGCGACGCGGGCGTTGAGACTGGGCTCGAGGTAGGTGAACCAGTAAAACGGGGCGAGGAAGACCAGGGAGCCCACGAGATCCCAGCGGACCTGGACCGGTTGGCCGCGAAAGATCAGGGTCCCGCGCAGATAGAGGATCAGTTCGGCGAACAGCAGGTAGTTGGCCAGGATGATGGTCAGCCAGGGGGGGAATTGCTCCCGCGGCAGCAGGAAGAGCGCCGCCGCCAGCACCCGACACCCGGACCCGGCCAGCCAATAGCCGAAGCCGGGATAGGTGCGACGCGTCCAGAAGACCACGGCCATGCTGAAACTGACAGCCATGGCGACCACCAAGCCAGCGATGATCAGGGTTTTAGTGTCCATTCTCCTCCAGGAAAAGCCAAAAGTCCGTCTGGCATCAAAGAGTTAGCGGAGAAGAACGACTGCCAACGCCTGATACCCGAGGCCTGATGCCTGTTAGAAGTATACGTGACCCGCAAAAGTAAGGCGTATCGCCCGGACAGGCGCGACAAAGTTGTACGGGAACCATCCCAGGGGTAGACTGGCTGGTGTTACGAATCCTGAAAAAGTAATCTTGCGTATGTTCAGCCGCCTTACCAGCCAGGGTCCCTCAACCCCAAGCCAGCGCTTCCCACTCCTCACCGTCCTAGTCCTGACCCTCTTGCCCCCGGCCATCCTCGCCCATGACCTCTGGATCGAGCGCGCCAGCGGGGCCTACACCCTGTACAACGGCCACAAGCACACCCACCATGGCGGTCACGGAGGCCACGGTGGCGACCAGGTGATCCACTACGGACCTGCCTTCGTCACCCAAGCCCTGTGCTTTGATACCCAGGGCCAGGTCAAGCACGAGGCCAAGGGCGGCAGCCCATTCCGTCTGGAGGGCGAGTGCGCGGCCTTGACCATCGCGGCCTCCTCCGGCTTTTGGAGCAAGACCCCCAAGGGCACCCTGAACGTGCCCAAGGATGAGGCACGGCAGGTGGTGAAAAGCTGGCTGTCCCTGGAGTGGGTCAAGCGTCTCGATGCCTGGTCCCCGGCCCTGGCCATGCCCCTCACCCCTGGCCTGGAACTGGTCCCCCTGGAGGACCCCCTGCATCTGGCCAAGGGGGATAAGCTGCGCCTGCAACTGACCCTCGATCGCCAGCCGATCGCCGGGGCGACGGTAACCTACGACGGCGAGCCCCGCGGCATGACGGACGAGGAGGGTCGCATCAACCTGCGGATTCAACACGGTGGCTTCCAGATGATCGCAGCCGGGCTCAACCGCCCACGGCCAACACCCCAGGCCGATAAGGAGGTGCTGGCCACCACCCTCGTCTTCGAGCTGGCTCCCAATCTCTGAGCCAGGCTCTGAGCCCGGCTCTGAATCAGCCTCTGACCCAGGCCATGGCAATCATCCCCACCCCGGCCCCTGTTTCGGGGTCTCATGCCAGACTAGCCACGCTTCTGGGAAGACTCACCAGGGCGCTACTGCTGTCATCCTCATGGCTGGTCACCGCCCCGATCATGGCACATGACCTGCACCATGCCACCGGCCAGGCCAACGCCACGGTGGTGAGCCTGACCTATCCCGACGGCAGCCCCTTCGCCTATGAGGAGTTCGAGATCTTCCCGACGAACGGGGAGATCCCCTTTCAGGTCGGGCGGACGGACGCCCACGGCCGGCTGGCCTTCCTGCCCCCGGACCCGGGTCGCTACGAGGTCCGCGCCATGTCCCACGATGGCCACGGTCTGGTCATCTCGGTCGAGATCGGCCCCGGGGCGGCCCTGATCGCCGCCGAGCGGCCCCTGTTCGAGCGCTACCAGCGCCTCTTCGTCGGCCTGGGCATCCTGCTCGGGCTCTTCGGTCTCCTCAAGCTGTTTTATCGGAACAGGCCGGCATGATCCAGCCATAGTGTCCGGTTGTTTACCCGCGTGACCCGCTCCCCACTGGCATTCCGCCCACCCCTGCATGCACATCCCCGACGGCTTCATTGCCCCCCAGTTCTATTTGCCCCTCTATGCGGTGGCCCTTCCGGCCTGGACACTGGCCCTGCGCCGGGTGCGGCTCAACCTGGACGAGCGCGGCATTCCCCTCCTGGCGGTGGTGACCGCCCTGGCCTTCGTGCTGTCCATGATCGCCATCCCCTTGCCGGGGGGGACGACGGTGCATGCCACCGGCATCGGCCTGCTGGCGGTGCTGTTCGGCGTCTGGACCACCTTCGTCAGCCTGTCCCTGGTGTTCCTGATGCAGGCTCTGTTGTTTGGCGATGGTGGCATCACCGCCCTGCCCCTCAATGCCCTGGCCATGGGCCTGGCCGGCAGCGCCACGGCCGCCGGGGTCTTTCACCTGCTGCGCGGACGCGGCGAGAGCCTGGCGGTGTTTCTCGCCGCCGCCCTGGCCGTGCTGGTCGCGGCCCTGCTGGTGGCCCTGGCCCTCGGCCTCCAGCCCCTCATCGCCCAGCGCGCGGACGGCACGCCGCTCTTCTTTCCCTTCGGGCTGGCCATCACCCTGCCGGCGGTCCTCCTGCCCCACCTGGTGGTGGCGGTAGGCGAGGGCCTGCTGACGGTCTTCATCTACCGTTTCGTGACCCGCCTGCGCGGCGCCCGCCAGGGCTGAACCCGCCAGGGCTGCAATCCGGTCCCCCGCTATGCGCCATCGCCTGAGTTTTTTTGTCCGGACCCCCACAATGCGCCACCGCCTCGGGTTTTTGTCCAGTCTCCCATGATGCGCAACAGCCTGGGTTTTTTTTGACTGTCGCCTGTGATGAGCCAGCGCCTGGGGTTTTTTATCCGATCGCCTGCGATGCGCCATCGCCTCGGGTTTTTTGCCTACCTCGCCGCCGTGGTCGCGGCCACCCTGATCCACGAGCCCCTGGCCCTGGGGGTCGGGCTGGCCCTCTGCCTGCTGCTCGCCGGGCGCCAGGCCTGGCCGATCCTCCGGCGTTCGGTCCTGACGGTACTGGCCTTCAATCTGATGATCAGCCTCTCTTACGCGGCCCTGGCCTGGTACCAGGGCCGCCCCTGCGGCGACTATCTGCTGTTGCTGAACCTGCGGGTGCTGCTCATCACCACCCTCAGCTTTTTGGTCATGACGCGCCTCGACCTGTTCCACGCCCTGGCCTTCTCCCACACCCTCACCTATCTGCTCACCCTGGCCTACAGCCAGACCCTGATCTTTCAGCGTCTCTACCACGAGATGCGTCAGGCCCTGGCCAGCCGCTCCATCACCCGGCTGTCGCTGCG
>JAGVUH010000213.1 GCA_019136395.1 Gammaproteobacteria bacterium | reverse complement strand
GCACCTCGGCGAAGGGGAAATCCGCCGGCAGGGCCGTTTCCTCCTGAGCGCGGTGGCGCTCGATCTCCAGGAGCTGGCGATCGATGTAACCGGCGTACTTGGCCTGGATGGCCAACTGCTCCGCCACCTGGGGATCGCTGACGCCCGGGCCGAGGCCGGGGAAGGACATGAGTTCGGCATAGCCGACCCGGGGACGTGCCAGCAGATCCAGGGCGCGGGTCTCGCGGCGCAACTCATCCCCGAGAATTTCCCGGGCCCGGGCGGGGTCCAGCGTCCCGGGCCTCAGCCAGGTCTCCCGCAGCCGCTGCCGCTCACGTTCGATGGCCTCGCGCTTGGCGACCAAACGCCGCCTGGTGAACATGCGGTAGGGTTCCAGGGTCCCCCGGGTGGTCAGGTCGTCCACCAGCACGCCGAGGTAGGCCTGGTCCCGCCGGGGCCGCCAGGGTTCCTGGTCCCGGACCCGCCTCGCGGCGTTGGCGCCGGCCAGCAGGCCCTGGGCGGCTGCCTCCTCGTAGCCGGTGGTGCCATTGATCTGGCCGGCGAGGAAGAGGTTGCCGATGAGCAGGGATTCCAGGGAGGGGTCCAGGTCGCGCGGGTCGAAGAAGTCGTACTCGATGGCGTACCCCGGGCGGGTGATGCGCGCCCTCTCCAGGCCGCGAATGCTGCGGACCAGGCGTTCCTGGACATCGAAGGGCAGGCTGGTGGAGATGCCGTTGGGATAGACCTCGTGGGTGGTCAGCCCCTCCGGTTCGAGAAAGATCTGGTGGCTGGCCTTGTCGGCGAAGCGCACCACCTTGTCCTCGATGGAGGGACAGTAGCGCGGCCCTATGCCCTCGATGAGGCCGGTGAAGAGTGGGGAACGGGACAAGCCCCCGCGGATGATGTCGTGGGTCTCCTCGCCGGTGTGGGCGATATGGCAGTTGACCTGGGTGGGGTGGTCCTCGGGACGGCCAACGAAGGAGAACACCGGCACCGGCTCGTCACCGGGCTGGGCCTCCAGGACCCGGTAATCGATGGTGCGGCCGTCCAGGCGGGGCGGGGTGCCCGTCTTGAGCCGCGCGACCCGGAACGGCAGGTCGCGCAGCCACCGCGCCAGGGTGTTGGCGGGCGGGTCGCCAAAGCGACCGCCCTCGTGGCTTGCCAGGCCGACGTGAATCCGTCCGGCGAGGAAGGTCCCCACCGTGAGCACGACACAGGGCGCCGACAGGCGCTGACCGAGCTGGGTGATGACCCCGGTGACCCGACCGCCCGCGATCATCAGGTCGTCCACCGCCTCCTGGAAGATATCCAGCCCGGCGGTGTTTTCCACCGCCCAGCGCACCGCCGTCTTGTAGAGTTGCCGGTCCGCCTGGGCGCGCGTCGCCCGCACCGCCGCCCCCTTGCTGGCGTTGAGGATGCGGAACTGGATACCCGCCCGATCCACCGCCCGGGCCATGAGGCCCCCGAGGGCGTCGATCTCCTTGACCAGATGACCCTTGCCGATCCCGCCGATGGCGGGATTGCAACTCATCTGGCCGATGGTCTCGATATTGTGCGTCAGCAACAGGGTCCGCACGCCCATGCGGGCCGCGGCCAGGGCGGCTTCTGTCCCGGCGTGGCCACCACCGACGACGATGACATCGTAACCGGACTCAGTGGCCATGGCAGGGGATTGAACGGTAGTAATTCATGGGCGCGATCAGGGTTGGCGGATGCGGGTGGCTGTTCAGGGTTAGGGCGCGGCGCGGGGTCCCGGACGTCCGATGACTTGGGGCGATCTGCCCATGAAAGGTTATAGTAGCCGTTCCGTGGCGGCGGTGGCGGCGATTTGCCCCCTCAGCGCCGTCGCCCCAACCATCTCGGGTCCGTCATGACCTCTCTTCCGCCGGGAGCGAGCAAGCTGAAAATTTTCATCTCACGCGGCCAGGGACGGGTTGGCCATGGATAAGGCTCTGACGGGACAACTGGACTCGGCCTTACGAGCGGCCGGAGAGATTATCCTCGGCAAGGAGCGGGAATTACGCCTGGCCGTCGCCTGCCTGCTGGCGCGGGGACATCTGTTGATCGAGGACCTCCCCGGGGTCGGCAAGACGACCCTTGCCCACCTTCTGGCCCGGCTGCTGGGCCTGGAGTACGCGCGCATCCAGTTCACCAGCGATCTGTTGCCGGCGGACATCATCGGTACGTCCATCTATGAGCGGGCCACGGAACGGTTTCGCTTTCACCCCGGCCCGATCTTCGCCGAGCTGGTCCTGGCGGATGAGATCAACCGCGCGACCCCCAAGGCCCAGAGCGCCCTGCTTGAGGCCATGGAGGAGCGCCAGGTCACCGTGGAGGGGGAGACCCATCCCCTGCCCGAACCCTTCTTCGTCATCGCCACCCAGAACCCCAGCTTTCAGATCGGTACCTTCCCCTTGCCGGAGTCCCAGCTCGATCGCTTTTTGATGCGCCTGAGGATCGGCTATCCCGCGGAGGCCGCCGAGAAGGCCTTGCTGGCGGGTGAGGACCGGCGGGAGATGCTGGCCCGCATGGCACCGGCCCTGGCCAAGGCGGAGATCCGGGCCTTGCAACGGGCCGTCAGCCAGATTCATGCCTCTCCGCCCATCATTGACTATTGCTATGACATCATCGCCTTTACCCGGCGCTCACCGCACTTTCTCCAGGGCCTGTCACCCCGGGCCGGTCTGGCGCTGTTGCGGGCGGCGCGAGCCTGGTCCCTGCTGGCCGGGCGGGATGTCGTGTATCCCGAGGATGTCCAGGCAGTCCTGGGGCCCTGCATCAGCCACCGGCTGGAGAGCGGTGGCGCGGCGGAGCCGGAGGACATTGCCCCGCGCGATGCCGTCGCCCTGATCCTTGACCAGGTGCCGGTGCGCTGAGAGGCTGTGAAAAACCCCGCACATGGAATTAGAAGATAAGTATAAACAATCTGATAGCAAGTCGTGGGTAGTGAAGAACAGCCTATTTTTTTCATCAGCGCTGAGTTAAGCGCCGGCCATAACCTACTGATCCGCGCCCATACCATCACATGGGATTGAGCTATCTATCACCCGCCTTCCTCAGACCAAAGTTCAGCCGGCTGATTGGTCGTTTCGTTCGTGTCTGCCCCCTGACCCCGGGTGGTCAGGCGTCTGTCCGGCCCCGGGCCATCTACATCCTGCCGACTGGGGCCGGGCTGGTATTCGCTGGCATTCTGCTGTTGATGCTGCTGGGTTCCCTAAATTATCAGAATAATCTCGGGCTGCTGTTCACCTTCCTCACCGTCGCGGTGGTCGTGGTCTCCATGCATCATGCCTGGTTCAATCTGCTGGGCCTGACCCTTTCAGCGCGGGCGGGGCGACCGGTCTTTGCCGGTGACTGGGCCCTCTTCGACCTCCAGGTGGTCGCCGAAACCCGCCCGAGGAGGCCGGATCTGCGCCTGCGGGTCGGGGACCAGTTGGCCTTGCTGGACCTGATGCCCGGGCAGGAGGCCAGGACCAGCCTGGGTGTGCCGACGCGACGGCGGGGCCTCCATCCCCTGGGACAGGTGACGCTGGAGACCCACTACCCCCTGGGTCTTTTTCGCTGCTGGTGCTACCTTGAGACGGCGGCCTCGGTCCTGGTCTATCCCCGGCCCGCTGATCGGGCACCGGACCCCGTGCCGGTGGCCAGGGGGGCGGGGGATAATCGGGGTGTCCGGGACCCAGGAGCCGATGATTTCGTCGGCCTGCGCCGCTATCGCCAAGGTGATTCCCCGCGGCAACTGGACTGGAAGGCCTATGGACGCGGTCGGGGCCTCCAGGTCAAGCAGTTTGGACGAGGCCTGCCCGACCGCCTGTGGCTGGACTGGGACCGGCTGCCGCCAGCGGATGCCGAGACACGCCTGACCTGGTTGGCGCGCCAGGTGGTGGATGCGGCGCTGACGGAGCAGGATTTTGGTCTGCGCCTCCCGGGACGTGAGATTGCCCCGGGCCGCGGCGAGACGCAGATGCACCGCTGTCTTGCCGTCCTGGCGCGTTTTGGCGAGGTAGATCCTACCATCCGGGAGGATCTGGGGCGGTGACTGGCGCTTGGACCCGGTTTAGCCCTGTCCCGGTCCCGGACCCGGACCTTAAGGGGCCTGCATCCGCATTTACATCTCTCCCCTTGAGGACAGTTCTTCCATTGTTTCCCGCATTGCGCCAGTCCCTGGGGGAACACAGCGTAAACGGGAAAAGGGCCTGTAGCCTGGCGCTAGGGTTGCGGAGAGGGTCGTGAGGGCATTTCTCCGCTCGGTTCCGCAACCCACTCAGTACCTGGCCAGTTGCCTGCTTTATGCCGTGGCTGGATTGAATCTGGCCCCCGACCTGCCGCTCCCGCTGGGGGTCTTTTTTTACCTCCTGCTCCTGTACCGTGTTCTCACGGTCTACCAGCCCCGATTCGCGCCGGGTCGCTTGCTCCTCGTGCCGCTGGCCCTGGCCGCCCCGGCTCTGGTCTTTCACGCTTACGGCACCCTGGTCGGCCAGGAAGGCGGCACGGCGCTGCTCACGCTCCTCCTGGCGCTCAAGTTACTCGAAGGTCGTAACCGCCGGGACTTGCGACTGGCGGTCATGCTCTTTCCCTTCTGGCTGGTCAGCCATTTTTTCTTCGATCAGTCACCTGGAACCGCGCTGTCTCTTGGCCTCCTGCTGCTGCTGGATCTGGCGTTGTTGGCTGATCTGGCCAGCGCGGGGGTGTCGTCGGTCCCCTTCGCCCCGATGTCGGCCCCCGGGAGCGGTGGCTTGACTGTCTCCGGAGCAGGGATGAGGACCTTCCTTAGGTCTGTCAGGCAACCCGTCGTGGTGGTCCTGCGGCTCACCCTCCAGTCCTTGCCATTGGCCCTGCTGCTGTTCGTGCTCTTTCCCCGCCTGGATGCCCCGCTCTGGTCCTTTCTGCCCGTCGCGGAGGTGGCACGGACGGGCATCAACGATTGGCTGGAACCTGGTTCAGTGACGGATCTGGTGTTGGATGGATCGCTCGCCTTTCGCGTTCGCTTCGAGGGGCCCATCCCGCCGGCGGAAGGGCTTTATTGGCGTGGACCGGTAGCCTGGAATACCGAAGGAAGGCGCTGGTCCGGCGGGCGACCGGACCAGTTTGGCGGTTTGAAACCCCCACCTTTGCCGGCCCCTCCCGCTGGTCAGACCATCGCCTACCAGGTCACTCTGGAGCCTAGCCGGCAGCGGTGGCTTTTTGCCCTCGACTGGCCCATCGCCACCCCGGAACGGGATGCCGCCCTGACCCATGACCTTCAACTTCTGGCCGCGAAGCCCATCGAGGAGACGCGCGGGTACCGGGTCATCTCCGTCCCTGCCCCCCTTGGCGGTGATCTACCCGAGGAGCAACGGGCCGCGGGGCTGGCGCTACCGGACAATATCACCGCGCGCATGCGGGCATTGGTCAGCACCTGGCAGGCCCGTTCCAATGAGCCGGAGGATCTGGTCCAGGCGGGACTTAACTACATCAATGCCGAACCTTTTTATTACACCCTGAAACCCCCGCGTCTGGGCGGCAACCCCGCGGACGAGTTTCTCTTCGAGACCCGCCGGGGGTTCTGTGAGCACTATGCCAGCAGCTTTGCCTTGCTCATGCGTCTTGCAGGCCTGCCGGCGCGGATCGTGATGGGTTACCTGGGGGGGGAGCGCAACCCCCTGGGAGATCACCTGATCGTCCGTCAGTCCGACGCCCACGCCTGGGTCGAGGTCTGGCTGCCAGGTCGGGGCTGGACGCGGGTGGATCCCACCGCCGCCGTGGCCCCGGAGCGTGTTGAGCCCAGCCCCGACCTGGCCAGCTTGGCCAGCGGCCGCCCCCTGCGTTTGCGCATCGGTGGGGTTGGCGCCTGGGGACAATTTATGCACGGCCTGCGACTTTTTGGTGATGCCCTGGACGAAAATTGGTATCGCTGGGTCCTGGGCCTTGACCGCTCCCGC
>JAGVUH010000416.1 GCA_019136395.1 Gammaproteobacteria bacterium | reverse complement strand
CGACGGTGCCGGTCAGGTCCGCGACCGTCGTATCCACCGGGTGCCCGAGCAGGTCGGCCGCGTTCGTGAGGATCACCGCCACCAGCATCACCGCCAGGAAGCCGGGCACCACCAGGCCCTGCTGGGCCGCCCACTGCTGCAGCAGTTCGCCCAAGGCCAGGCACAGGGCAGTCACCAGGGTGATCACCAGCCAGCGATCCGAGTTCAGGAGTTCAGCGCTGGTGAGGTGGGTGGGTGCCTGGCCTGAGGCGGCGGCGTACTCCCGAGACGGCTGAGAAGCGGTTAGCCCACCCTGAAACTGCGATGGATCAGCCGCGAGGCGATGGGGCCCGCGACCAGTCCCCCCGCGATCAGGCCCAGCGTGGCGGCGGCCATGCCCACCTCCAGGGCGCCGGTCAGGTCCTGGGCCGGCACAGCCTGGGCCCAGGCCGCGGCGGTCCCATGGCCACCGAGAAAGGGGATGCTGCCCATGAAGAGACCCAGGGCCGGGTTGAACCCAAAGCCGCTGGCGATCGCCACCCCCGCCAGATTTTGCAGGCTGATGGTGACCAGGATGGCCAGGCAGACCACCGCCACGCCCGCGCCACCGCGAAAGAGGGCCATGAACTTGGCCGAGAGCCCCACGCCGACGAAAAACACCAGCAACAGGGTCTGGCGGATACCGTCGGCGAACGCGAATTCGATCCCGTAGGCGCCGCGGACCAGGGTCACGACCAGCGCGAGCAGGAGGCCCCCGGTGATGGCGGGGGGGATATTCCACGCCCCCAGTCTCGGCAGCAGGCGATGGATCAGAATGCCGAGCCGAATGGCCAGCACGGCCAGGATCAGGGTCCAGATCTCGCTGATGGGGGCGGTCATGGGCTGTACTCAGAGTGGGTGAGGAAAAGGTAACCAACAGCGCACGTTGCGTCGGGAGGGGGTGAAACCCTTCACCCTGCGCCCGGGGAGCATAATTCATGTCGCCTGGCAGATCCCGACTATCCTCATTGTATGCACCTTGCCAACCTCCCCCTTGCCGAGGCCCTGCAAAGCCTGGGTACCAGCGCCACCGGGCTGACGGCCGCCGAGGCGGCCCGCCGGCTGCGGGAATATGGCGAAAACCGGCTCGCCGCCATCGGCGTTGAGCCCCAGTGGCGCCGGTTCCTGCGCGAATTTACCCACTTTTTCGCCCTCATCCTCTGGGTGGCGGCCGCGCTGGCCTGGTTCGCTGAGTCCCGTGAGCCGGGGACAGGCATGTGGCAGCTTGGCGCCGCCATTCTGGCGGTCATCCTCATCAACGGCACCTTCTCCTTCTGGCAGGAGTACCGTGCCGAGCGCGCCATCGAGGCCCTGAGCAAACTGCTGCCGCCTACGGCCAAGGTGCTGCGCGATGGCCAGTTGACCAGCCTCCCCGCGGCCGGGCTGGTGCCCGGCGACATCATCCTGCTGGAGGCGGGCGATGACGTGCCCGCCGATTGCCGGCTGATCGAGAGCGCCGACATCCGCGTCAACGCCGCCACCCTCACCGGCGAGTCGCTGCCCAAGGCCAAGAGCGCCACGGAGCACCCCGAACACCAGCCGCCCCTGGAGATGCGCAACCTGCTGCTGGCGGGGACCTCCCTGGTCTCCGGCGAGGGCAAGGCCCTCGTCTTCGCCACCGGCATGCACACCGAGTTTGGCCAGATCGCCCACCTGACCCAGACCGCGGGCGGGACCCCCTCCCATCTGCAAGCGGAGATCGCCCGCCTCTCCCGGCTGGTGGCGATCTTCGCCACCGGCCTGGGGCTGCTGTTCTTTGGCGTGGGGCAGTGGCTGGGGCTGCCCTTCTGGACCAGCCTGATGTTCGCCATCGGCATCATCGTCGCCAACGTCCCCGAGGGCCTGTTGCCCACCGTGACCCTGTCCCTGGCCATGGCCACCCAGCGCATGGCCAAGCGCAACGCCCTGGTGCGCCACCTGCCGGCGGTCGAGACCCTGGGGGCGACGACGGTGATCTGCAGCGACAAGACCGGCACCCTGACGGAAAACCGCATGAGCGTGCGGCGGGTCTGGTGGCGGGGACGCTTCTGGGAGGGTCCCCTACCGTCCGTGGAGAGGGGGCCGGCGTCTGGCTCGGCCCCGGGTGCCGCCGATCCCGACCACTTGCCGCGCAACCTCGCCGTGTGCCACACCCTGAAACGGGGCCTCCGGGAGGGTCAGCCGGTCTGGCTGGGGGATCCCATGGAACTGGCCCTGACCGAGTATGGCCGTCAGTCCCGGACCTTCACCGACATGCGGCTCGTCGGGGAATTGCCCTTCGACCATGAGCGCCGACGGATGTCGGTGATCGTCGAGCGGGAGGGGGCGCGCTGGCTCTATTGCAAGGGCGCCCCCGAGGCGGTCTTGCCCCTGTGCGTGGCGATCGAGGGCGAGGACGGGGGCATCGAGGCCCTCTATCACGCCTCCCGCCAGGCCCAGGTGCAAGCCCAGCAGCGGATGGCCGATGCCGGTCTGCGCGTGCTGGCCTTTGCCTGGCGGCGGATGGATGCACCTACGGAGCCAATGACGCCCGCCCCTGGCAAACCGCGGGAGGAAGGCCTGGTACTCTCCGGCCTGGTCGGCCTGTACGACCCACCACGCCCCGAGGTCCCCGCGGCCATCGCCCGCTGCCACGGCGCGGGGATCAAGGTCATCATGGTCACGGGGGATCACCCCCACACGGCCCTGGCCATCGCCCGCGAGATCGGCCTGGTCCGGGGGGCTGATCCCAAGGTGATCCTCGGCGGCTCCCTGCGGCGCATGACCAAGGCCCAGCTCCAGACCGCCCTGGACAGCCCGGAGATCCTTTTCGCCCGGGTCAGTGCCGAGCAAAAGATGCTGGTGGTCAACGCCCTGAAGCGCAAGGGCGAGATCGTCGCCGTCACCGGCGACGGGGTGAACGACGCCCCGGCCCTCAAGTCCGCCCACATCGGCATCGCCATGGGGCTGACGGGCACCGATGTCGCCAAGTCGGCGGCGGACCTGATCCTCCTCGATGACAACTTCGCCAGCATCGTCAATGCCGTCGAGGAGGGCCGGGCGGTCTTCGCGAACATCCGCAAGTTCCTGACCTACATCCTGACCTCCAACGTGCCGGAGTTGGTGCCCTACCTGCTGTACGTGCTGCTGCGCATCCCCCTGCCCTTGACCATCATCCAGATCCTGGCGGTGGACCTGGGCACCGACATGCTGCCCGCCCTGGCCCTGGGGGCGGAGAAACCCGACCCCGAGGTGATGCGCCAGCCGCCACGCCCGGCCAAGGAGCGGCTGTTGTCCTGGCCCCTCCTGGCCCGGGCTTACCTCTGGCTGGGCCCCTTGCAGGCAGCGGTCTCCCTGACGGCCTTTTTCTGCGTCCTGCACCTGGGGGGCTGGGCCTATGGCCAGGTCCTGCCCGTCCAGGATCCCCTCTACCTCCAGGCCACCACGGCCTGTCTGGCGGGGATCGTGATGGCCCAGGTCGTCAACGTCTTTCTCTGCCGTCACCCCCGGGTGTCCGCCTTGGCCTTCCCCCTCCTCGGCAGTCCGCTGCTGATGACCGGGGTAGCCCTGGAACTGGGGCTGCTGCTGGCCATCGTCTACTCGACACCCGGCCAGGCGCTCTTTGGTACCCAGCCCTTTCCCACCGGCATCTGGGGGCTGATCCTGGCCCTGGCGCTGATCTTTGGCGCCCTGGAAGAGGTGCGCAAGGCACTGGTGCGGCGCTGGGCCCAGAGCGCACCCGGCTGATAGCGACCCTCACCTGGCCAGGTGCATGGGTGTATGCCGGCCACTCATGACTTCCCTGGCTCGACCGCAAACAGAAAGGCTTTGGCTACAATGGTGTCGTGATCCACGACGATGAATTTGGCTTGCAGGAGTCCCCTCATGTCCCAACCGGCACCCCGAATCGATTACTTCACCTATGGCGACTATTGCCACTGGCCCGATGATGAACGCTGGGAGTTGATCGACGGCCAGGCTTACGCCATGTCACCGGCGCCAACCCGGATGCACCAGGAATTCGTGGTGGAACTGGCGGCGCAGATTCATCCCAGGTTGGCGGGCACTTCTTGCCACGTCTACGTCGCCCCCTTCGACGTGCGACTGCCGCGGCGCAACGAAGCCGATGACCAGGTGGACACGGTCGTCCAGCCGGACGTGGCGGTCATCTGCGACCCCGGCAAACTGGATGACAAGGGCTGCCGGGGCGCGCCGGACTGGATCATCGAGATCCTCTCCCCCAGCAGCGCTTCCCATGATCAGATCCGCAAGCGCGCCCTCTACGAGCGCCATGGGGTGCGGGAATACTGGTTGCTACACCCGGTGGACCGGGTCCTGATCATCTACCGTCTAGGCGAGGATGGCACCTATGGCGCGCCCGACATCCGTGCCCTGGATGAGCCCACCCAGGTGGCGATCATCCCCGGCCTGGAGATCCACTGGCCAGCGGTGGCGGAGCTGGGCGCTGGCGCCGGGGTGGGGAACCCGCCCTCAGCCGTGAAAGGTCCGCCGCAGCAGGGGTAGCAGGTCCTGCAGGGGGCGGCTGTTGAGCACGTCGCCCTTGGTCAGCCAGCCGCGGCGGGCCTGGCTGACGCCATAACGCAGGACATCGAGGTCCTGGATACCGTGGGCGTCGGAGGCGATGCTGATCAGCACCCCCTCCTCCCGGGCCATCTGGCAATGGACGTCGCTGAGGTCGAGGCGCTCGGGGTGGGCGTTGAGTTCCAGATAGCAGCCCCGGTCGCGGGCCTGACGGATGACGCGGGTCATGTCGATGTCGTAGGGCTCGCGCTCGGCGATCAGCCGCCCGGTGGGATGGGAGAGGATGGTGAAGTAGGGGTGGTCCATGGCCTTGAGGACGCGCCGGGTCTGGTCGGCGCGGCTGAGATGGAACTGGCTGTGCACCCCGGCGACGACCAGGTCGAGCTGGCCGAGGACCGCGTCCGGCAGGTCCAGACTGCCATCCGGGAGGATGTCCACCTCGATACCCTTGAGCACCCGGAAGGCCACCCCTTCGCTGGCCGGACGCTCGCTGGCCAGGCGCTCGTTCAGGCGATCAATGGCTTCCATCTGCTCCAGGAGCCGCCTGCTGTCCAGGCCATGGGCCATGGTCAGGCGCTTGGAGTGGTCGGTGATGGCCAGGTAGTCGCGGCCCCGTTGGCGGGCCGCGGCCACCATCTCCAGCAGGCTGGCATGGCCGTCGGTGGCGTTGGTATGGCAGTGCAGGTCACCGCGCAGGTCGTCCAGGGTCACCAGCTCTGGTAGCAGGCCGCGACGGGCGGCCTCGATCTCTCCGCGATTCTCCCGCAGCTCGGGCGGGATATAGGGCAGGCCCAGGGCGGCGTAGACCGACTCCTCCGTCTCTCCCGCCAGCCGCTGACGGCCGCGAAAGACCCCGTACTCGTTGATCTTCAGCCCCTGGGCGCGGGCCTGGGTGCGCAGGGCGATGTTGTGGGCCTTGCCCCCGGTGAAATAGTGCAGGGCGGCGCCGAAGCACTCCACCGCGACCGCCCGCAGGTCCACCTGCAGGCCGGCGCGCAGGATGACCGTCGCCCGGGTCTCCCCCGCCTCCACGACCTGGGCCACCTCCTCGTAATCCCGCAGGCGGGCGATGGCGGCGGCGGGCTGGGCGGCGGTGACCAGGATGTCGAGATCGCCAACCGTCTCCTGGCCGCGCCGGTAACTGCCGGCGACGACCACCCGGTCAACACCCGGGGTCTGCCGCAGCCAGGCTACCAGGGGCTCGGCGTAGCGGGCGGCAGTGGCCAGCTTGAAGCGGGGTTCGGAGGTGAAATGGGTCTCCAGGGCGGCGCGCAGGGCGGCCTCGGTCTTGGGGCCGAAGCCGGGCAGGTCGCGCAGGCGCCCGTCCTTGGCGGCGCGG
>JAGVUH010000095.1 GCA_019136395.1 Gammaproteobacteria bacterium | reverse complement strand
ACCTGGGCCGGGATTTGGGGCTCTATCCGATTCGCGGCTTGGACTCTGGTCTGGTCGGCTGCTGGGACCTGCGCCTGGTTCGCGGCCTGGAGCGCAGGATCAGCGGCGTGGTCCGCAGCCTGGACCGTCGGGGGCGGCGGGTTGTCGCGCCGCAACTGGTGGAAGAGGTCCAGGCGCAGGTCCCGATAGAAAACATAGAAGGCCTTGGTGATGCGCTCCTCTTCGCTGTGCGTCTGGCTGGCCAGGCGCTCGACCGGGCTCTCGCCGGCGGGATCGGCCCCGAGCAGGGTGGCCCGGGAAAGCAGGAAAAGAAAGTCACCCAGGCGATCTGGCAGTAACCCTGGCCGCGGTCGGTGCGGTAGAGGCGCAGCTCGCTGAAATTACCGACCAGGACCCAACGGCAGCCGTCCACCTTGCTGGCATAGCCAAAGGCCTGTTCCACCGGGGTGAGCCGGCCATAGCCCGCGCCTTGGCGGGCATCCAGGTCGGTGCCGGGGGCCTTGAGTTCCAGCACCGCCCGCGTCAGGTCGAGGGCGGGGCCATACCAGCCCAGGCGGGCGTCCGGCGGCCGGTAGCCCTTCACCACCTTGGAACTGGTCTCGGGCTCCTGATGGTGGATCTGGTCCGGGCCGACGATCAGGCGGTAGCCGAGCAGCCGGTCCATGACCTCGCTGAGGAACTGGCCCTGGAGCGGCTTTTCCTTCTGGCCCAGAAGCGCGCCGCTGGCGGCGCTGGCGGCCCAGTTCGCGACGATGCGCCGCCGTTCGTCATCCAGATCCAGCCCCGGGGCGGTTCTACCCCGGGCCTCGGCCAGCAGGCGGGCGTTGAACAGCGGTTTGGTCATGGGGACCTCCTGGCGCTGGTTCTGATTCAGACGGTAGGCGAATCTACAGCGAGAAGAACTCCCTGAGCTTGCACAGTACCCCCCGTCGCACCGCCTCCACTTGCTGGGCAGGCGCCTCGCTGGTCAGTTGCTCGTTGGCCAATTGGCGTTTGGCGAGGAGTTCGCTCAGATTGGTGAGCATCTCGGGGTTGTCCCTGACCAGGGCCCCGAAGACGGTCTTGTCGATCTCCACCGCCTCGACCTCGCCGACCGCGACCACCGTTGCCGTGCGTGGCGCGCCGGTGAGCAGGCTCATCTCGCCAAAGCAGTCGCCAGGGCCGAGCCGGGCAACGCAGGTCCGGTGGCCATCGCGGTCGATCAAGACCTTCACCTCACCCTTTACCAGCAGGAACATGGACGCCCCCGCCTCCCCCTGGCTGACGATGTGCTCGGCATTGGCGAACATCTGGACGGGGCTTTCCTTTACCAGATGATCGAGTTGTTCACCAGGAATGAATTCGAGCAATTCATGCCCCCGCAGCACCCTGGCCGCCAGTTCCCGGGCATGACCCGAGATGTCCCGGGAATGGGAGCGGTGAAGAACCAACTGCGGATAAGGCATGACGAAGCCCTCGCGCCGCGACGCATACCAGGCATTGGTCCTGACGTCGCTGAGGATGCGATTCATCAGGCCGTGATCTTCGATCCAAACCTTGATCTCGTAACTGACCCCCGAATCGAGAAAATCCTTGAGCAACACCACGGGTGCCGGTTCCGGGCACACCCCGGGCACGCACAAGGCGGCCTGTTTGAGGATGGCCTTCGCTCGCAAGGGCGGGATGTCGTAATGCAGACTGACGGTGGCCTTCACCGCATGTCGGGGGGTGGGCAGTTGAAAATTGGTTACGGAATGCTTGGTGATTTCGGTATTGGGGACATCGATCAGGACATCGTCGTTCGTCAGCAACAAGGTCGACCGCCAGGAGATCTCGATCACCTTGGCATGGGTGTTGTTGACGAGCAGCCAGTCGCCGGGCTTAAAGGTCTTCTCGAAATGCAGCGAGACCCCGGCAATCAGGTTACCCAGCAGATCCTGCATGGCCAGGCCGAGGATGATGGCCATGATGCCTGAACCGGCCAGCAGCCCCGGCACTTCCAGGTCATAGACAAACTGCAGGGCCAGGACCACCGCCAGCAGCAGGATGAGGACGCGGATGGTGTCGATGAGGATCTGGGGCCCCGCTGACTTGAGATCCGCCTGATGCTTACCTCCCCAGATCAGCCGCACCAGCAGGGTGGTGAGTGGAAAGGCGGCAAGGATTGTCACCGCCGCCGTCAGATGCCGGATGAGCGGGTCTCGCCAAGCAAAATCAACCCCATCCGTCAGCAACCATTGCAGACTGATCAACAGGCCCGCCGAGGCGGCGAACAAGTGATAGACCCAGCGAAAGCGCAGGTCACGCCAGCGGCGCAGCCCTTGCGCCAGCAGGATGAGCAGGAAATAGATGGTCAGGGCGCCACCCAGCACCAGGATCAGGTCGGTGGCGGAGGGAAGGATGGGGGTCATGGAGCAACCGTCGTATTAGGTGGGTATTCAAGAGCCAGGGGAGCTACCCCGTGTTGCATTGTAATTTTCAGTCGCGGTCCGGCGGAAAGGGGTAAGGCCGGAAAACAAAAAAGATTCGCCCAGGATGAAGCCTGGCTGACTGACTATCTGGCCGAGGTCCCGTCTGGTTGCCTGGCCTGGCAATCTGGCGGCTTGCCCGAGGGCTATTTCGAGGTCAGTCTGATCCGCGCTCCCCGCTCACCGGACTGGAGGCGGCGCGCGTGATACGCCGTCAGGGCATCCTGGGGATCGCGTTCATGCAGGGCGGCGAAGGCGACGGGCGCATCGGGATCTCCGGCCGCCATCAGGGCATAGGCCTGGGCATAGGCTTGTCGCAACCCCGCGGACGCCTCGTCCGCCACCTGGGGGGTGAAGACCAGCAGCGCCTCCTCCTTGCCCTTGACCATCACCTCCCCCATGGGGCGGAATGCCCATTCATGAGGATCCGTCAGTCGCCGGGTCGCCTCACTGACCGCCACGCGGGTGCCAAAGTAAGCATTCAGTCCCTCCAGACGGGAGGCGACGTTGACGACATCGCCAATCGCCGTGTACTCAAGCTTGGCGTGGGAGCCAAAGTTACCGACCGTGGCCTCGCCGGTATGGACCCCGATCCGGGTCTGACCAAAGGCGACCGGCTGACCACCGGGGTCCGTGGCCAGGTGCCGAAACCGCTCGGCAAAACCATCCAGGGCCAGGGCGCACCTGAGTGCCCGCTGGGCATGATCGGGTTGAGCGACCGGGGCGCCAAACAGGACCATGATGCCGTCCCCCAGGTACTTGTTCACCGCCCCGCCATGGGCGACGATGAGCTGGGTCATGCCCTCCAGGTAGCGGCTCAGGACATGCACCAGGGTCGGGGCGGGCAGTCCTTCCGCCGTGGTGGTGAAACCCGCCACATCCGTGAACAGCACGGTGATTTCCCGCCGCTCACCCCGCAGTCCCAGCAGTTGGGGATTGGCCAGCAACTGCTTGACCCAATCGGGGTGCAGATAGCGGGCGAAGGCGCCCTGGATGAACTCCTTGTCGCGGCGCTCCTGGCGGCCGAGGATGGCATGGGACCAGCCGGTCGCGGCCAACAGGGCCAGGATGGGACCAGCGAGCGGCAGCAGGGCCCCACCGCGGTGATACCACCAAAACCCCAGCGCCCCATAAGCCAGCACGGCCCCGAGGGCCAGGCCGATACTCGCCCGGGTGGAGCCCTGGAGGCGCGCCAGGCCCGCGCCCAACAGGGCCGCCAAGCCATAGAGCCCCAGCACCCACCCCTCGGGTAACCGCGGTAGCCACCTGCCCGCCATGATCTGGGCGAGGGCATGGGCGTGGATCATGACCCCGGGCAGGGAACCCTCCCGGGTCCCCAGGAGGGTGACGAAGGGGGTTTTCCAGACATCCTCACTGCTGACCCGCAGATCCGCCCCGATCAGCACCCATTTGCCGGAGAGCCAGGCCTCGGGCAGTAAGGGCGCCAGATGGGCGGGATAATGCTTGAAGGCGCTTACGAGGTCGTCCGCCGCCGCCTCCGGGGCGAGTCCCCGATAGCGCAGGGCAAGCTGGTCGGCCGGGATCTCCCTCCCCGCCAGGGCGGTGGCCAGGCCCGGAATGAACTGGCCGTCGGGAGCCACCCGTCCCGGAAACAGACTGCGGATGATCCCATCGATGTTGTCATAGGGCAGATTGACATAGGCGCGGCGCAGTCCGGCGGTAAAGGTATCCAGGTAGCGCTGCTGCTCGGGATTGATATGTTCCTGATCGGCATAGGCGACATAAACGGGCGGCTTGGCCGCGGCCAACGCCCTGGCCAGGGCCTGGTCGGCCTCCGGTTCCGTGGGCTGATCGAAGAGGATGTCGATGCCGATGCCCCGCGCCCCCTTGTCGCTGAGCAGGTTGACCAGTTCGGCGAGAAAGGTGCGATTGACCGGGGAACGATAAGGGAACTGACTCAAGGTCTCGTCGGTGATCGTCAGCACGAGGATGTCAGGCGGAGGGGGCTCACGCGGCGTCACCAGCGCGATGCGCAAATCGCCGAACCAGTTTTCCACGAAGCGCAACGGCCCCTGCGCAACCAGCAGCCACCCCAGGACCGCGATGGCCAAGGGTATGGCGAGAAGGAGCACCCCCTTCCGAGGGTGGAACATGCCGGGAGAAACCTTCATCAAAAAATGAGCCCTGAAGGTGACCTGAAGGAAGGGGGGTGAGAGTCGCCCACCCTTGCGTTGCACTGCCCGCTAGCCCGGGAGGGGTAATCACGGCATGATACCGTGAGATTGCCTTCAGTCGGCACGACTGACGCAGGCAACCCGCCCATGGCGGATTACCGGTATCCAAGCGACGAGGTAACAATGAACAAACGTCCTAGGCATCAACGGGTACGGATATTGGTGGGAGGCTGGATCATCCTGGCCTCCACCCTGGCCCACGCGGCGCAATGGGTGGTGGTCAGCGCCGACCAAGCCACGCTGAAACCCGGCAGCCTGCTCGACGGCACCAAACCCCTCAAACTGGCCGCGGGGGCGCAAGTGACCCTGCTCGCCGAGAACGGCAAGACACTTAAATTGACGGGTCCCTACACGGGGATTCCGGCGGGTGACGCCGGCAAAGGGGCGGGGGCCAACGATCTGCAGGCGATTGCCAGTCTCCTCCAGGGCCACCGCGAGTCTGCCTCGACCTTGGGGGTGATGCGGGGTTTCGAGGGTAATGACGGCAACTTGCCACCGATCGACGCCGACACCTCTGGCGTGCGTTGCCTGAGCACCGATCCCGTCGTGTTCTGGCGCGACAAGATCGCCAAGGCGGAGGAGGTGAAGTTGATCGACGACCAGGGCAGAATCATCGCCACCTTCACTTGGCCCGCCCGTCAGGCCGAATTGCCAGTACCCGCCAGCCATTTCGTGGACGGCGAACGCTATCTGCTGAAACGGGGAGACAAGGAAATCCGCCTGCTCATCCACAAAAACGAGGGACCGGCCACCAACCCCACGGCCCTGGCGGCATGGATGGCGCAGAAAGGGTGTGAAGCCCAGGCCATGGCGCTCTTGCAGGGCTTGTGAGCGGGTAATCAGGCCGCTGTCCCGACGGCGCTGGCAGTGAGTTGGCTCGCGCGCGGCCGCCCACAAGTCTTAAGCGTGAATTTCACGTGAATATTTTTCATTATCAACGGCTTGACTTGCCGCTTCACGCTAGTTAGTCCGGCGACATCCCGCGCACCCTTGTCGACGCAATTCTCCAGGTCAGGGTCAGCGTAAGCAGGGTTTCTTTCCACGGGTTCCGGGTGCCGGGTTCCGTCCAGAGGCGGACCGGGTTGGTCACTACCCGGTTCCAATCGCGGCCAGTTCAGTAGCCTCCGGACCGGGACGGAAGTGAAAAAGAGCGCTTGACAATATCAGTATTCGCTAATATTCTACTCACCCAAGGACAGCGATCTTGCTGGTCCCCTGATCCATCCAGATAACAGAGAAATAGAGAGTACGAACAT
>JAGVUH010000632.1 GCA_019136395.1 Gammaproteobacteria bacterium | reverse complement strand
TGGCGGCCGCGCCCTCAAGCCGGGTGAGTGGTAACGCCTGATGCGCGCCACCCAGCGCAAGATCGTCTTGATGGCGCTGGCAATCCTGCCGGTCCAGGGCTGGACCGGCAACCGCGCATTGATGGAACAGAATGCCCGTGAACTCATCGGTGTCAATCAGGCGATCCTGGAGGCGCTGCACACGGGTAACCAGGACGGTGAGTATCGGCTATCCGCCCGGGTAACGACGGGCCCAGGCCAGCCCCTCTTCCAGGTGGACCATTTGGAGGTCACGGGTGCCGAACGCGCGGTGGACGCGGTACCCTCCGCCATCCACTCCCCCCTGCCCTGGGCCCCATCGGCGGCCGCCCCCACCGTCAAGGGTACCCACGCCAGCCCGAATGTCCTGGCCCCCTTTGGCCATGGCAGCCCCAGCCTGCGCTTTGGCCCCATCCCGGACCAGGTCGAGATGGCCGCCACTCCTGCCAAGGCGGTCACGGCCGCGCCGCCCGTGACGGCCGGCCAGACGGACCAGCGCGCCCCGGCTCCCGACCCACTCACCTTATCAACCGCGCCCGCCCAGCTCGGCGCCCACCACTTACCGGCGGTGGCGCCGTTCTGAAACCCTGGTGACCCCGCCAGTTACCGAAGTTTTGTGCCCGTCAATTCCAAGCCCCCACGGCTGATGAAAATTAATGCGGAGACGAATGGAGAAATGACCATGGTGAAGACAATGATCGCGAGAAGGGGCCTACAACTCGGCCTGATGGCCCTGGCCCTGCTGCTGGGCGCCCAGGTTGCCGTCGCGGGCAACAAAAAACTGATGACGGTCAATGCCGCCAAGGTGGCCGCGGAACGGGCCATCGTTGAGAGCGTCATCGGCCTCAAGGTCCGGAGCAGTGAACGGGTCGAAGACCTCGTCGCCCAGGAGGTGACCGTCGACGCCAAGACGGCGGCGGCCATCAAGGGCATCGAGTATGCGGATGCCATCTATGACCCCGAGAAGGATATCGCGCAGGTCGTCGCCACCATCAAGCTCGGCCGGGTGACCAATATCATCGGCCGCAACATCGACTTCGGTGGTCAGACCATCCAGCGCGTCGGCTTTGCCACCTCCACCCCCGAGATGGCCGGTCCCCTCCGCGCCCTGCGGGCGGCGGAAATGGATGCCTACAAGCAACTGGCCAAGACCATCATTGGCTTCAAGATCGACAGCAACACCTCCGTGCGGGATTACATCCTGGAATCGGACAGCATCCGCGCCAAGATGATGGCCGCCATTTACGGCGCCGAACTGGTGGGCTACCGCTGGGATGAGAATGGCGACGCCTATGTCAAGATGCGTCTGAAGTTCGGCTTCGTTCAGGACGTGCTGAACCGCCGCATTAAGTACGACAACGAGGTGGTCGAGGTCGAGGGCATCGGCGCTCAGCACAATGACTTCAAACAGGACCCGACCACGGTGGGCATGGAGGGCAATTTTGGCGGTCGCACCGAGATCCGCGAGGGCACGATCAATGTGCCGGTCGGCCCGGCCACGGTACCCGCCATGCCGCCGGAGGCTCAGGGTGGTGGCGCTAATCTGCGCTGAGGCCCAACCGGCTTGAGACCCAGGTGAGCCCGGGAGCCCGGGCCACCCGCCTTGGCCTAGCCGTTCAGGCGGACGCAAGCGGGTCCGGATTCACACACCACACCACAACAAAATTTCCAGGGATATAGACCGCCCCGGGCAACCGAGCCCTCACCCGGCAGGAAACACGCTCATGCGCAACGACTCCCTCAGGCCCCTCCTCCTCCGGCTGTTCCTGCTGCTAGCCCTGGCCCTACCCAGCCTGGCCACCCTGGCCGCGGATACCATCACCGTCACCGCCGAGGGCCTGGCTGATCCCAACGCCGAGACCTACCAGCGCGACCAGGGCCTTCTCATTGACGACCTGCGCCAGGATGCCCGGCGGCAGGTCATCGAAAAGGCCGTTGGGGCCTTTATCGACAGCAATACCCTGATGGAGAACTACGTCCTGATCGAGGACCGGGTCTTCAGCAAGTCCACTGGCCTCATCAAGCGCGTGATCAAGGAAAGCAATCCCTGGCTGGGCGAGGACGGCTTCATGCACCTGCTGATCCAGGCCGAGGTCTATGTCACCGGCGTGGAGGAGGCCCTGCAGGAGATGTCCCGCTCCTCACGAGTCAGCTACATCCGCCAGTACGGCGACCCCAAGATCTCCGTGGCCATCTTTGCCCAGGATGTCGAGCGGGGCAGTTGGGAGAGCCGGTCGGAGATCGCGGAAAACATCCTCAAGGAGCATATCGCCGGCTTCGGTTATCGCGTCTGGTCGGAGGAGCTGACCAAGAAACTCAAGGCGGAAATGGTGGAATCCTCAACGATCGACGATCAGGTCGAGGCCACCATCTCCCTGTCGCACCTCAAGGAATCAGACTTCTCGATCTACGGCAAGGTCAAGTTCGACGTCCGCACGGTCAACCTCAAGGCCTCCGGGGTCAACGTCAAAAAGCACGTCATCACCTCCTGGACGGTGAAATGCGTCGACAACCATACCGGCGAGGAGATCTATTTCAACAACAAGGTCCCGCGCCGGCATAGCTGGGCCACGGAAGACGAGGCGGTGCAGGAGATCGGCCGCCTGATTGGCGAGGAATTCTCCCGGGACTTCTTTCAACAACACCTGATGAGCCCGAGCAAGATCTACCAGCTGCGGGTGATCGGCCTGCCCAGTTATGACGTCGGCGTCCTGTTCAAGAAGGAACTGATCGGCCTGCGCCCCATTCTCGGGGTGGATTTCCGCAACTATTCCAGCGACGGCATCTCCATTTACGAGGTGAATTTCGCCGGCAACACCGGCAATTTCGCCGAGGTGGTGAACAGCGTGGTGATCAAGCCCCTGAATGCCAAATTCGGGGAACAGGCCTTCCGGCTGGACGCGGTCGAGCAAGGGGTGGTCAAGGTGAGCTTCCATGGCACCAAGGACCTCGACCGCCTGGTGGAGGAATTCAACGCCAAGCCACCCGCCGCCCTGGCCGTCGCCACGCCGGCCCGCCTCAGCCATATCGCCAAGGCTCCCCAAGCCGTGGCCAAACTGGAAGAGATCAACCCGGAGGCGATCGCCCAGTTGCGCAAGGGCGAGACCGTCGGGTCAGCGCCCTTCCAGCAAGTCAAGGATTTTTAGTATGAAAATACCGGCCTGGCTCTTTCACCGGCAGGGGTGAAGTCGGCCCCCTCAGAGGGTTGCCTCTTCCCAACCTTGGCCGGATTTGCACACCAGCGAGTTTTCCTCATAGGTCTTGCCATCCTTATGGGTGACCTGCCGTAACTGCCGGCATTGGCGCCCATCCGCCTTGGTGTAGATTGCCCCCGGGACCACGTAGCCCTTGGTGGTCTTGCCGGTCTTGCTGGAGCGGGCGCTCCAGGTGATCCGCTCATTGGTCTTGGCATTGGCGGCCCGTTGTTTGGCCGAGCCGAGGAATTGGCGCTCAACCTCATCGAACACGCCACCCAAAGCCTTGCCAATGGAATGGCCGATGCTGGCGAAGCCGCCATAGATCCCGCCCGACTCAGACCCGGCCTTGCCGGCTTGACCCTTCTCGCCCCCCACGGGGGTACCGGTCGTCACGCAACCCGAGCAGCCGGCGACCAGCACCAGTGCCGCCGCGACCTGTACGCCTCTCATCATGCTCGCCTCCACAAAGCTGAATCCATTGAACAGGCGAGTACCGGCTTGCCTTAAATATTTGTTCGCCGGCCACGCACCCGCTACGCAATCACCCGCCCTGGCACACTTGGAACAACCTCATCCTCAATCACAGACCCTGAGCATAGACATCCCTGTCCGCTATCTCCCTGCCCAGGTCAGACCGCCGCCTCGGTCCAACCCTTGCCCGTATTGCACATCGCTGACTTGCCCTGGATAGTCTTGCCGTCCTTTTCGACAACCTGCTCCATGGGACGGCACTGCTGACCGGCCGCATTGGTGTAGCTATCACCGGGGATGACTTCGATCTTCGTCACATCCTTACTAGTCTTTGTGGAGGTTGTCGTAGACTTTGAAGTCGAAGGCGTCTTGGATGTCTTCGGGACTGTAACGACTACCCTTTCTCCTGTCTTGGCCTCGGCGGCCTTGCGCATGGCGGCATCCATAGCCTGACGTTCCTGCTCATCCAAGTAGGCACCGATGGCATTACCAATAATGCCGCCCGCGATACCGCCAATCAGTGCCCCCACTAAGGGGTTGCCGCCGGTATTGTTGGCGATGACCGCTCCGGCAAGTGCACCTCCCGTAGCCCCGACGGCGGTCCCCGTCGCCTGGTTGGATCCGGTGCTGGAAACACAGCCGCTCAGTCCGACGGTAATTACGCCCGCAGCTAGAGCTACTTTTATTTTGTTCATGAACTTATTCCTCGTAGTATCCCAACAGTGAACTTAAAAGGGGGCGACTGCTGCCGCCAACCCCAGCGGATACTAGACTATTAAATGCCATGCAGGCAACGCCCCTGAACTCACCAGGAAGCCGCCCCTTCGGCGACGCCCTTGAGCATCTCGGCCACCTCCCGCATGACGGCACTGTTGGCGGTCTCCTCCGCGGGGACGTGACGATGGACGACGTAGGTCTTGCCCTCCTGGCCGGGCAAGGTGTAGATGCTAAGGATGAAGGGACAGTTGACCAGACGGTTGGGGTCCTCCGCGATCATCTTGCGTGACAGGGTGGCGCTGCAGAACTCGATGGACTCGGCACGGGCATAGAGAGGCCCGCCAATCCCCAGATCCTTGCCGGTACGCTCCAGCATCTCGCCCAGGTGCATGACGTTGTTGATATAGAGGCCGCGCTCGGCGATGGCGCTCTTGGCGCCTTCCATCACGGTATCGAAGTCGCTCTCGCTCTCATAGACGGCATAGGGGGCGCTCAAGGCGAGGGCCGGCCAGGCCAGCAGGGCGATGGTCGCCATGGCGTTAAAAGATTTCATGGGTGTTCTCCTCTGGTAATAGCGGGCGGTTGCATATTTTCTAATTTCTGAACACCCCCCGGGGCCGCGCCCCGCCCCTGTAGGCGCAGAAACTCGTTCAGCTATGTCCTCGAACCGGCACCGGTGGCCGAAGTTTCTTAGGAACGGCAAATATCTGACCAGCCGCCGACCCCTGGGGCGCTCCCCTTGGGGAGAACCCTGGGGAGCACGCCTCAAAAGAGTCCGCTGATGGTGCCATGCCGGTCGATATCGATGTCCTGGGCGGCGGGGCGCTTGGGCAGGCCCGGCATGGTCATGATACTGCCGGTATAGATGACGACGAAGCCGGCGCCGGCGGAGACCTTGGCGCCCTTGACGTGCAGGCGGAAGCCAGTGGGTCGGCCGGGGCGTTTGGGGTCGTCGGACAGGGAGGCCGGGGTCTTGGCGACGCAGATGGGCAGGCCGCCGTAACCCAGGTTGGCGATATGTTTCAACTGGGCCTGGGCCTCGCTGGAAAAATCCACGCCATCGGCGCCATAGAGGCGGCGCGCGAGGGTCTCGACCTTGGCCTCCAGGGACTGATCCAGGTCGTAAAGGGGGGTGAAGCGGGCCTGACCGCACTCAGGACCAGTGCCTTCACCCGTACCCGCCACCGGACCTGAACCTGTAACTGAACTTGTAGCAGCGCCAGCATGAGCACCCGCAGCTGATCTCGTATCTTTACCTGTAGCAGCATTAGCACCTGC
Organism: Gammaproteobacteria bacterium; assembly: GCA_019136395.1. The sequence continues at coordinate 2,690 of JAGVUH010000632.1, read as the reverse complement.
GCCCGCGTCAGCGCCAGCGCCACCAGCCCCGGCACCCGCATAAGCCTTGGTACCAGCATCGCCACCAGAATAAGGGCTGGCCGCCGCCAAGACCCGCTGGGCCAGTTCCAGCCCCCCGGAGCCACCGGCCTCACGGTAATCGGCGATCTCCGCCGGCACCCCCAGGTCACGACAGGCGGCCAGGACCTCGGCTAGTTCCTCCTCGCCGTCATCGAGGAAGCGGTTGAGGCAGATGACCACCGGCAGCCTGCGGCACTTGATGTGCAGGAACTTCTCCGCCCCCAGGTCGGCGCCGAAGCCGGCCTCGGTGACGGTGACCTCGGCCAGCTTGAGGGCCAGGCGCGTCGCCGCCAGGGTGTTGCAGCCGTGGGCGATGTTGGCGAAGGGGCCGCCGTGGACGAAGGCCGGCACCCCCTCGATGGTCTGCACCAGGTTGGGGTGCATGGCGTTCTTCATCAGGGCGGCCATGGCCCCCTGGACCCCCAGCTCGGCGGCCTGGATGGGCCGTCCCAGGGCGTCGAAACCCACTAGCACCCGCCCCATGCGCGCCTTGAGGTCCATGAGGTCCGAGGCCAGGCCCCAGATGGCCATGATCTCGGAGGCGGCGGTGATCTCGAAGCCATCCTCGCGCATGACGCCGTTGGCGCCACCGCCCTCCAGGCCAATGAGGATGCTGCGCAGGGCGCGGTCGTTCATGTCGATGACCCGCTTCCACAGCACCTTGCGCGGATGGATCTGGGGCTCGTTGCCCTGGTGGAGGTGGTTGTCCACCACCGCCGCCAGCAGGTTGTGGGCGGCGGTGACGGCATGCAGGTCGCCGGTGAAATGGAGGTTGATCTCCTCCATGGGCAGCACCTGGGCGTAGCCACCCCCCGCCGCCCCGCCCTTGAGGCCCATGCAGGGGCCGAGGCTGGGCTCGCGGATGGCGGCGACGGCGCGCTGGCCCAGCCGGGCCAGGGCCTGGGTCAGGCCGATGGTGGTGGTGGTCTTGCCCTCGCCGTGCTTGGTGGGGGTCATGGCGGTGACCAGGATCAGCTTGCCGTCGGGCCGATCCGCCAGCCTGTCCATGACCCCGAGGGGGACCTTGGCCATGTAGGGACCATAGAGGTGCAGTTCCTCGGCGGTCAGGCCCAGGCTGGCGGCGACCTCCGTGATGGGCCGGAGACTGGCCTCACGGGCGATCTCGAGATCCGACCTCATCGGGGCGCCTCTCCCCGGGGCGGGTTTCGCCCCTCGGCCGACGCCTCAGACCCTGCGGCCCGCGGGTTGGATGAAGTCGGCGCCAGCGGGCCAAAGCTGCCCAGCAGACCGATCAATGCCTGACGGCTGAGAATATGCTGGTTGTGGTAATCCAGGATCAGCTTCATGTCGAAGTCCAGGCGGATACCTGGCAGCGGGGCATCGGCGTCGCTGGGATCGCTGGCGATGACGGTGATTTCCTCCCGCTCCACCCCCTCCAGCTTGGCCAGCCGCCGGGTGAGGGCCGCGAGGGACAGGTTCTCCAGGGCACTCTCCTCCAGTTCGCCGGTCAGGGTCATGGCATCGTCGTTCTCCGTCAGGGGCACGCCGAAGCAGTGGTCGATGCCGAGCCTGGTCCGCAGGATCTCCGCCACGCAATCAAAGGCGCGGCAGGCCAAGGCGACCCGATAGCCCATGGTCTTCAGGGTCTGGATCAGTTCCAGGGTGCCGGGCCCCACCGTCACCGCCCGCGCCACGTTGGCGATCACGTCCAGGGGCAGACCCTCCAGGCAAGCGGCGGAGTGGCTCAGGCAATCCCACTCACCCAGGCCCCGGGCCAGGGCCAGGTCCGTGGCCGGGACGCCGGCGAGCCGCAGGATCGCCTCCCGGGTCCCCTGGTCCATCAGGCTGGCGCGGAGATCGAACAACAGGACGCGCTTTCTCTTGTTGAAGACATCTCCACCAGCAACTCCATGAGGAAGATGCCCTCCCGGGCGATCATCTCCGCCAGTTCGACGTTGATGGTGTAGGTCTTGAGCAGACCCGTCACCGCGGCGACGATCCCCGGTCGATCCCGGCCCAGCAGGATCAGCAGCAGCGGCTGGCGCGCCCCGGCACGGGGCTGGGGGCGGTAGGGGTCCACCCGCAGGTCCAGACCGGTCTCCGCCGACAGACGCGCCACCAAGGCCGGCAACTCCGTCTCGTTGAGGCTGGCCTGGGCCAGGTCCACCACCATGAACAGGGTGAAGAGGCCATGCAGCACGTCCTGCCGCAGATCGATGATGTTGCCTCCCACCGCCGCCACCGGCGCGGTGATCCTTTCCACCAGGCCGACGGCATCGGGGCCGGTGCCAAAGACGATGACGAGTTTTTCGCTCATGCGGATGTGGATCTCCCGGGAAAAGCTGGCGCGCGGCTCGCCAGCGGTTGAAGGAAAAACGACCGGACGCCGGAATCTGGACTCCGGACGCCGGACGGCATTACGGGCTAATCCGGCGGACAGGGAATGACCGGCTTGTCCGGCGGACACAAATCCAACCGGCGTCTCAGCCCCCCACCGCGGGGCCCGCCGCCCCGACCGCCGCGGCGAGCCCCGGCAAAGCGGTCGGCTCTTCCGGCCGGTCCTCCCGACCCAGGTAACAGAAGACCTTCTGCTCCAGGGAACTGGCCCAGAGGGTCAGGCGGGCCTGGTCATCGGCCGGGTCGATCACCTTGACGGCATGGGCCCAGCG
>JAGVUH010000522.1 GCA_019136395.1 Gammaproteobacteria bacterium | reverse complement strand
GAAGACCTGGGCCATGGCGCGGGCATTGGCCAGGACCTGGCGCTGGTAGTCCTTGAATGCGGGCTCCATGGCCTCCTTGAAGGCGACGGCCTTGGCGGCGATGACGTGCATCAGGGGCCCGCCCTGGATGCCGGGGAAGACCAGGGAATTGAGCTTCTTCTCGATCTCCGGGTTGGCCTTGGCCAGGATCAGGCCACCGCGGGGGCCGCGCAGGGTCTTGTGGGTGGTGGTGGTGGTGACATCGGCGATCCGGACCGGGCTGGGGTAGAGCCCCGCCGCCACCAGGCCGGCGACATGGGCCATGTCCACCAGCAGGTAGGCGCCGACGGCGTCGGCGATATCGCGGAAGCGTTGCCAGTCCACCACCCGGGAGTAGGCGGAGAAGCCGGCAACGATCAGCTTGGGCTGGTGCTCCCGGGCCAGGCGCTCCACCTCGGCATAGTCGATCTCGCCGGTGGCCGGGTCCAGACCGTACTGATAGGCGCGGTAAAGCTTGCCGGAGAAGTTGGGCTTGGCGCCATGGGTCAGGTGGCCGCCATGGGCCAGGCTCATGCCCAGCACCACGTCACCGGGTTCGCACAGGGCCATATAGACGGCGGCGTTGGCCTGGGAGCCGGAATGGGGCTGGACGTTGGCGAAGTCGGCGCCGAACAGGGCCTTGGCGCGGTCGATGGCCAGTTGCTCGGCGATGTCGACGAACTCGCAACCACCGTAATAGCGCTTGCCGGGATAACCCTCGGCGTACTTGTTGGTCAGGACCGAACCCTGGGCCTGCATCACCCGGGGGCTGGTGTAATTCTCCGAGGCGATGAGCTCGACGTGCTCCTCCTGGCGGCGCTCCTCGTTCTGGATTGCGGCCCAGAGCTCGTCGTCATAGCCCTCGATGCGGGTGGTCTGGTCAAACATGGCGGAACCTCAAAGGGTGAAATCGGCGCATTCTAGCCGCTTTGGCCGTTGGCATGCGCGCCTTCCTGGTCCGGTCCTGGTTCGCATCAGTCCAGCGTCAGGCCAGCCCCGAGGTCACAGCCGCGTCAGGCTCACCGTTTGCCGGAAACGCGCCAGGGCGAGCAGAAAGGCCAGGACCCCCAGGCCCAGGGTGGCGGCCAGGTGCGGCCAGATCAGATCCAGGCCGGCCCCGCGGAAGACCAGTGACTGCATGTAGGCGACGATGTGGGTGGTCGGCGAGATCAGCACCACCCGTTGCAGGAACTCCGGCATGGAGTCCAGGGGGGTATTGGCCCCCGAGAGCATGTACATCACCAGGAAGACCGGGATGGAGAGCAGGCCAAACTGGGGCATGGTGCGGGCCAGGGTGGCGAGGAAGATCCCCAGGGCGGTCAGGGCGAAGAGATAGACCCCCAGACCAAGGACCAGGAGTCCCGGTGAGCCGACGCTAGGGGCCCCCAGGACCCCCTTGACGACCAGGACCAGGGACAGGCTGGCCGCCACCAGGATCACCAGACCGTTGGCCCAGACCTTGGCCAGCATGATCTCGGCGGCGGTGAGGGGCATCACCAGCAGGTGTTCGATGGTGCCGTGCTCCCGCTCGCGGATCAGGGCCGCGCCGGTGAGCAGGATGCCCAGCAGGGTGACCATGTTGACGATCTGCATCACCGCCAGGAACCAGGTCGAGTCCCCATTGGGATTAAAGGCCAGGTGGGTTACCGCCGACACCGCCGGGAGGGGTGCGGGGGCCTCGTCGCGCAGATGAAAGAGGGGCTCCTCGGCCAGGACCCGTTCCAGGTAGCGCGCCCCCGCCCCGGCCATGGCCATGGCGGTGGCGTCGACATTGACCTGAATCGCCGGCTGGCGCCCTTCCCGGACGTCGGCGTGCAGGCGCGGCGGAAAGTCGATGACGAAGGTGAAACGGCCGGCATCCAGGACCCCGTCCAGGTCCGTGGCCGGGATGAGCACCGGCGGCTGGAAATAGGGCGGACGCAAGGCCGCCGTCAGGCGAGCCGTCAGGGGTGAGCGGTCCTCGTCCACCACCGCGACTGAAGCGTTCTCCAGTTGGATCTTGACCCCCCGGGCCGGGGCGATGATGGCGAGGGTGAAGCAGTAGAGGATCAGCAGGACCAGCACCGGATCGTAGCGCAGGCTGGCGAGTTCCTTCAGTCCCAGGCGATAAATGGCGCTGAGCCTCATAGATATCGACTTTCGCCCGGGTTCAGGAATCGACCGCTCTCCAATCGACCTCCGACCCGGATCAGGCGCGGTCCCCGGTGGCGGCGATGCCCGCCAGTTCGGCGGCCAGACCAGCGAGGAGATGGGCCGCGCCCTCCGCCCCGTCGTGGTCCCAGGTCCGCAGGCTCCCGGCCATGAAGCCGAGGGCCGAGGCGATCTCGAAAAGCCTTTGCCGGTCGTGTTCATTCAGACCCCTCGCGCCCAAGGAGGGCTTCGGCGGCACCGGGTGCCGACTCGCTTGCTCCCTCCCCCCGGTTGGGGGAGGGTTGGGGAGAGGGGGGCTGGATTGATACTGCGCGAGGGGCTCTGCTGGCTCGCGGACGGCGGACAAATTGCTTGGCTCATGGTGATGAGGATACCCCCGGGCGAACCAGAGACGGCGGGCACTCCAGGCGGGAGGGAGTTAGGAAGGCCGACCCCGGGCTAGGCCGGGGTCGACGCCTTGGGCGTGGAGGGGAGCAGGGCCATGGGAATGTGCCGGGAACGGCAACCCAAGGGGCGCCAGTTTCGCTGACCTTGGGTAGGGGAGCGATCAGTGATCTTAAGGTTGGGCCGGGGTCGACGGCACGGGGCTCGCGCTAGCCGGTGATGCTGGCGGGGGCAGCGGCGCCATCGCCGGCACGGATTCCGTCACCGGCACTGGCGGGGCGACCGCTACCGGCGGGGCAGGCGGTGCCGGCTGCGGGGGCTCCAGGACCTTCGGGGTCTCCGGGAGCAACGCCTCGACCTGGGCCGACCCAGGAGCGGCTGGCGGCTGGCTGCCCAGCGGCTGCTTGGCCTCCTCGACGAGAACCCCCCGGTCCGCCTGGTTGAAGAAGCGGAAGAAGTCGGAATCGGGCTGCAACACCAGCATGTCGCCGCCCTGGCCGAAGGCGGCGCGGTAGGCGTTGAGGCTGCGGTAAAAGGCGTAAAACTCCCGATCCTGGTTGAAGGCCTGGGCATAGATTTCGGCAGCCTTGGCGTCGCCCTCGCCGCGGGCCTCCTCCGCCAGCTTGTAGGCATCGGCCAGGATGACGGTGCGCTGCCGGTCGGCATCGGCACGAATACGCTCGGCGGCCTCCGAGCCCTTGGCCCGCAGGTCGCGGGCGACCCGCTCGCGCTCGGCCCGCATGCGCTCGTAGACCGATTCGCTGACTTCCGGCGGCAGGTCGATCTTCTTCACCCGCACGTCCACCACCTCGATGCCTAGCTCGGCGGCCTGACGATCGACGGCCTTGGTCAATTCGTCCATGAGCTGATAGCGGTCCTCCGAGACCACCTCCTGGATGGTGCGGCGCCCGAACTCGTCGCGCAGGCCGGTGTTGATCCGCTCGGCGAGCAAGCGGCTGGTGCGGCCGCTGTCACCGCCGGTGGAGCGGAAGAACTGGCCGGGGTTGGTGATCCGCCACTTGGCGAAGGAGTCGACGATCACGTCCTTCTTTTCCACCGTCAGGAAGCGCTGGGGGCGGGACTCCAGGGTCTGGAGGCGGCCGTCGAACTTCTTGACGTTGTTGATGATGGGGATCATGAAGTGCAGGCCGGGCTTGTAGTCGCTGTCGACGATCTCACCCAGGCGCAACTTGATGGCCACCTCCCACTGGTTGACGATGAAGGCCGAGGCATAAAAGACCAGGGCCAGGACGGCCAGCCCGAGGGGGGCGAAGAACTTCATCGGGGCATTCATCAGCGCTCCCTCCGCTCGCGGGACGTGTCACGGGGATCCTTCTTGGCGGGCTGGCTGGTATCGTTGGGTGGGGGTGCCGGGGGTGCCGCGACCGCCCGGGGGGCCTCGGCCGCCGGTTTTTTGCTGATCAACTGGTCCAGGGGGAGATAGACGAGACTGTTGGCCCCTTCCTTGACATCCAGCAGGATCTTGTTGGTCTCACCCAGGACCTTTTCCATGGTATCCAGATAGAGCCGCTCCCGGGTCACCTCCGGGGCCTTGACGTATTCACCGAGGACGGAGAGGAAGCGGGCGGACTCACCCTCGGCGCTGGCGATGACGCGATCGCGGTAGGCCTTGGCGTCGGCCTCCATGCGCGCCGCCTCACCCCGGGCCTGGGGGACGATCTCATTGGCGTAGGCCTCGGCCTTGTTCTCCAGACGCTCCTTGTCCTCACGGGCCTTGATGGCATCGTCGAAGGAGTCCTTGACCTGTTCCGGCGGCTTGGCCGGTTGCATGTTGACCGAGGTGACTTCAAGTCCGGTCTTGTACTGGTTCATCAGGTTCTGCACCCGCTCCTTGATGCTGACGGCGATGGCGCCACGCCCCTCGGTGAGGATGAAGTCGAGCTTGCTGGCGCCGATGGTCTTGCGGACCTCGGTCTCGGTGGCGTCACGCAGGGTCTTTTCCGGGGTCTGGTCCTGGAAGAGATAGTCCGCGGCGTCCTGGATGCGGGACTGCACCGTCAGCTCCAGCTCGACGATGTTCTCGTCCTGGGTGAGCATGGAGGCCTTGTGGGTAAAGGACGAGATCTCGTCGACGTTGACCTTGACCACGTCCTCGATGGGATAGGGGATGCGCCAGTGGGGGCCGGGCTCGGTCATGTAGGCATAGGCGCCGAAGCGCAGGACCACGCCACGCTCCGCCGGCTGGATGATGTAGATGCCGGACAGCAGCCAGATTAGCAGCAGGATTCCCGCCACCACGCCGATGGCCCTGCCGCTGAAACCGCCCCCAGGCAGGCTGGGGAAGCCACCGCCGCGTCCGCCGCCAGGACCACCGCCCTGGTCGTCGGGTTCCGGACCGGAAGGTCCCTTCTTACCACCGAAGAGCCCGCCCAGGCTCTCCTGGAGCTTGCGCACCACCTCGTCGAGGTCCGGGGGACCCTGCTGGTCGCCGCCGCTCTTGCCGCTCCAGGGGTCCTTGTTACCGCTACCACCGGGCTCATTCCAGGCCATAGTCACTCCTATGCCATGCAGTTGACCCGCGGGTCGTGGCGCAGCGGGTCGTTGTCGTGGGTTCGTCAGACGTTGGGGCATTGTAAGTAAGGTATCAGCGCTTCGGCAAACCCGCCCATCGGCCGCCCCCATCAGGCCTCAGCCAGACGCTCAGCGAGGTTCGGCACGCGGCTGAGCAGCCGTTCGAGGTCCGCGGGGGCCAACCGCACCTCCAGGTCCCAGCCGCCCTCTTCGGTATGGGCCTCGGCCAGGACCTGGGCGTGGTTGAACAACCAGGCCCGCAAGCCGCCCTCGGCCGGGGTCAGGCGCACCCGGCGATGCAGCCAACCGGCGCCCACATGCTCGGCGATTGCCGTGAGCAGCAGGTCGAGCCCGACGCCACTCCCGGCGCTGAGCCAGACCCGCCGGGCCCGGCCGTCGGCATCGCGCTCGATCCGGGGCTCGGCCTCCGGCAGCAGATCGATCTTGTTGAAGACCTGGAGCTGGGGCGTCTCCCCCGCCCCGATCTCCGCCAGGACCTCCTCCACGTCGGCGATGCAGCCATCCCGCCGCGCCCCGGCGGCATCGACGACGTGCAGCAACAGATCCGCCATCCGCGTCTCCTCCAGGGTGGAGCGGAAGGCCGCCACCAGTTCATGAGGCAGGTCGCTGACGAAGCCGACGGTGTCGGCCAGGATCACCGCCTGCCCCTCCGGCAGGTCCAGGCGCCGCAGGGTGGGGTCCAGGGTGGCGAACAACTGATCGGCCTGGAAGACGCCGGCCTGGGTCAGGGCGTTGAAGAGGGTGGACTTGCCGGCGTTGGTGTAGCCCACCAGGGACAGGGTCGGCAGCTCCGCCTTGTCCCGGGCCCGCCGCCCCTGGGCGCGCTGGCCGACGATGCGCGCCAGCCGTTTGTTCAGGGTGGCGATGCGCTTGCCGAGCAACCGGCGGTCGGTCTCGAGCTGGGTCTCGCCGGGACCGCGCAGGCCGATGCCCCCCTTCTGACGCTCCAGGTGGGTCCAGCCACGGACCAGCCGGGTGGAGAGGTGGGTGAGCTGGGCGAGTTCCACCTGGAGCTTGCCCTCGAAGGAGCGGGCGCGCTGGGCGAAGATGTCGAGGATCAGCCCGGCGCGATCGAGGACCCGGCACTGGAGGTGCCGTTCCAGGTTGCGCTCCTGGGCCGGCGACAGGGCATGGGCGAAGATCACCAGGTCCGCCTCACCGGTCTCCACCAGCAGCTTGAGCTCATCGGCCTTGCCACTGCCAATGAAGAGACGCGGCTCCGGCTTGTCCCGGCTGCCCGACAATTCACCGACGATCTCGGCCCCGGCGGCCCGGGCGAGGAGGCGGAATTCCTCGCGCTCCTCGGGCTCCGCGACCCGCCCCAGGTCCAGATGGACCAGGACGGCCCGCTCCCCGGCACGGGGACGGTCAAACATGGAGACGGGCGGGATGACGGCGAGGGGGGGAGACGGCACCCGGTCCCGGTGATTGGCGACCGGAGCCGTGCGGACCCCTGGGCGGTCCCACGGTGAGATCAGCTATTGCCTGGTTCCGGCAAATCGTCCAGGCCGGTGGGGGAGAGCCGGACGTTGCGCGCGGGCACGACCGTGGAGATGGCGTGCTTGTAGATCATCTGGCTGACATTGTTCTTGAGCAGGACGACGAATTGATCGAAGGACTCGATCTGGCCCTGCAACTTGATGCCGTTGACCAGGAAGATGGAGACGGGGACGCGCTCCTTCCTCAGGGCGTTGAGAAAGGGGTCTTGCAGGTTTTGCCCTTTGGACATGGAGAAAGCTCCTGATTCTTGTAGTCGTTGCATGATAGAGACTTGACGGCGGGACAAAAAAAACGCGCCCGCGTAACGGATGGTGGAAGAGACAGGGAAAGTTTGCCGAGGTTCACCCCAGCGCCTGGTTAACGAGGGCCAGGGCCCGCTCCGTGGGGGCTTCATCATCGAACAGGTAATGACAGTCAGGCTCGGCACGCAACCAGGTCATCTGCCGTTTGGCGAGTTGCCGGGTGGCGATCACGCCCCGTTCGACTGCCTCAGTATAGCTTGAGGCACCCAATAAGTAATTCAACATTTGCCGATAACCAACGCTGCGCAGGGCGGGCAGGTCCGGCGTCAGGTCGCCCCGCGCCCAAAGATGGCGCACCTCCGCCTCGAAGCCCTGGGCCAGCATGGCCTGGAAGCGCTGGTGGATTCGCTCGCCCAACACCGCCCGCTCCCGGGGGAGGCGGACCAGCTTGAGCACCCGGTAGGGCAAGGGATCACAACAGCCGTATGCGGCGCCAGCGGCGGTGCCGACGGCGTGGCCGGCGCCAGCCCCAGTCCCTCTGCCCTTGCCAGTCCCAGTCCCAGCACTACTACCAGTCCCAGTGCCCGTGCCCGTGCCGACGCCGAGGCCGGCGTCGACCTGACGCTGTAATTCGCTCATGGGCCGCCCGGTGACCTCGAACACCTCCAGGGCGCGCTGGATGCGCTGGGGGTCATTGGGGTGGATGCGGGCGGCGGCGGCCGGGTCCACCCGCGCCAGCCGCCGGTGCAGTTCCGCCCACCCGATCGCCGCCGCCTCCGCCTCCAACCGCGCCCGGATCGCCGGATCGGCCGCCGGCAGGGGGGAAAGGCCCTGGGTCAGGGCGCGAAAATAGAGGCCGGTACCCCCCACCAGCAAGGACACCCGGCCCTGGGCGCTGATGACCGCCATCTCCCGCAGGGCATCGGCGCGGAAACGGGCGGCGGAGTAGGCCTCGGTGGGGTCAAGGATGTCGATCAGCCGGTGGGGCGCCCGGGCCAGGATCTCCGGTCCGGGCTTGGCGGAGCCGATATCCAGGCCGCGATAGACCTGGGTCGAATCCACGCTGATGATCTCGCAGGGAAAACGGTTGACGAGTTCCAGGGCCAGGGCGGTCTTGCCTGAGGCGGTGGGCCCCATGAGGAAGATGGCGAGGGGGCGGGCCATGGGAGGGTGAGCCGCGCTCAGCGCCCGCGGGCGAACAGGCGGTCGAGTTCCGCCAGGGTCAGGCGCACCCAGGTCGGGCGGCCATGGTTGCATTGATCCACGCGCTCGGT
>JAGVUH010000539.1 GCA_019136395.1 Gammaproteobacteria bacterium | reverse complement strand
TCCCCCGCCGACTGGCGTTTCGACGGCCATCAGATCCGCCGCATCCGCCGCGCCCTGCGCCTCAGCCACGATCTGGAACTCGACTGGCCCGCCACCGCCCTCGCCCTCGACCTCCTCGACGAGATCCAGCACCTGCGCCAGCGCATCCACTGCCTGGAGCTTCAGCTCGGGCGCTGGGACTGAGGACTCACCGCCGGCACGGAAGCCCCCAGGGCCGCCGTGATCTCCAGCGCCGTGGTCGGGCGACCGAGGAGATAGCCCTGAACCAGGTCGCAGCCGGCGGCGGCCAGGTAGTCGAACTGTTCCTGGGTCTCCACCCCCTCGGCGATGACGCGGATGCCGAAATGGTGGGCCATGGCGATGGTGGACTGGACGATGGCCGCATCCCCGGGGTCGGTGGTGAGGTTGCGGATGAAGCTCATGTCGATCTTGAGGAAGTCGAGGGGCAGGCGCTTGAGGTAACTGAGGCTGGAATAGCCGGTACCGAAGTCGTCCAGGGCGATGGTGACGCCCAGGTCGTGGATGCGTTGCAATTCCGCCAGGGCCCGGTCCGGGTCCTGCATCAGGACGCGCTCCAGGACCTCGATCTCCAGCAGTCGCGGGGCCAGGCCGGTGCGCTGGAGCATCTTTTCCAGGTCGCGGGCCAGGTTGCCCCCGTCGATCTCCGCGCCGGAGACGTTGATGGACACCCAGGGGGGCTGGGCCAGCCCCTGCCAGGCATGGGCCTGGGCGCAGGCCTCGGCCAGCACCCAGCGGCCCACCGGGTGGACCAGGTCGCCCTGCTCCACCACGTCGATGAATTCCCGGGGGCCGACCAGGCCCAGGCGGGGATGCTGCCACCGCAGCAGGGCCTCGACGGCGACCAGGGCGCCGCTGCCCACGGCGACGATGGGCTGGTAGTGGAGGCGTAGTTCCCCCCGTTCCACGGCGTGGCGCAGTTCGTTCTCGATCTGGAGGCGACGGCGAGCGGCCTGGGTCATCTCCGGGCGGTAGAAGGCGAGCCCCGCCCGCCCGGTCTCCTTGGCCCGCTTGAGGGCCGCTTCCGCCTTGCGCAGCAGGCTGGTGGCGGCCTCATCGTCCTGGGGATAGAGGGCGACGCCGAGACTGGCGGTGAGGCGCAGTTCGGGCAACCCGTCCAGGTCCAGGGGCCGGTGGACGAGTTGCTGCAAGGCGCGGGCGGCCTCGCTGGCCTGGGCACTGGCCGGAGGGGCCTCTGGCCCGCTGGCCAGGGGCCGGGCGAGGACGAAGCTGTCGCCGGCGAGCCGCGCCAGGATGTCCCCCGGGGCGGCGCTAGCGGCGAGGCGCTGACCCAGGGTACGCAGGGCCTCGTCCCCCGCCAGGTAGCCGTGGGTGGCCACCAGGTCCTGGAAGTGATCCAGGTCGAGCACCAGCAGGGCCAGGCCGGAGGCCTGGGTCCTGGGGACGCCGGCCTCCTCGGCGGACCCGCCGGGGACCGGTTCACCCAAGGCGGTGGCCAGGGCCTCCCGCAGATGGGCGCCATTGGGCAGGCCGGTGAGGGGATCGAAGTGACTGAGATAGGCGATCTCCGCGGCGGAGCGCTGGGCGGCGCTCAGGTCGGTGAAGACCGCCACATGCTGGAGCACCCGGCCCTCGGCGTCGAGGACGCGGTTGATCTGCAGCCACTCGGGATAGACTTCCCCATTCCTGCGCCGGTTCCAGATCTCGCCGCTCCAGGCGCCGGCGGCCTCCAGTTGGCGCCAGAGGTCGCGGAAGAAGGCCTCGTCGTGCCGCCCGGAGTTGAGCAGCCCGGGGTCGCGCCCCAGGACCTCCGCCGCCGGGTAGCCGGTGATGGTGGTGAAGGCGGGGTTGACGGCCAGGATGCGGTTGTGGGCATCGGTGATGAGGATGCCCTCGCTGGTGTTGTCGAACAGGGCGGTGATGAGCCGCTGCTGGGCCTGGGCGGCATGCTCCTCGGTGATGTCGTGCACGGTGCCCAGGCTACGGATCACCCGCCCCTGGTTATCCGTGAGATGGACGGCGCGCTCCCGCACCCAGCGTTCGCTCCCGTCGGCGCGGCGGATGCGGTGCTCGATCTCGTAGGGGGCCACCGCCGTCAGTGACTGCTGGTAGGCGGTGCTGACCGCCTCCTGGTCCTCGGGGTGGACCATGGCCAGAAAGTCCCCGAGATCCAGTGGCGTGCCGATGGGCTGGCCGAAGAGGCGATAGGCCTCGTCGGACCAGTACAAGCGATGACGTTCCTGGGCCCGACGCAGGTCGCTGATGTCGTTGACGATGGCCAAGGCCTCGGTCAGGTGGCCCGCGGCGTCGCGGATGGCCGACACCGCCACGTCGGCCCTGACCAGCCAGCCGTCGCGATGCCGATATCCCCGTTCCACGCGATAGCTGGGGATTTCCCCGGCCAGCAAACGACTGAAGTTCGTCCGGGCGCGCTCCTGGTCTTCGGCGGCGATGACGTCGGTGAAGTAGCTGCCGATCAGTTCGTCCGGGTGGTCGGTGTAGCCCAGCAGTTCGAGCGGGCCGGATTGGCCAGGCGCAGGCGGCCCTGCAGGTCGTAGAGGCCGATGCCACTGGGAGCGCTGGCGCTGATGGCGCGTAGGCGTTCGGTCTCGGCAAGCTCCCGGGTACGATCCAGCAGGATCAACAGATAGCCCTCGCAGCCCCCCCTGGCATCGCGGATGGCGGAGGCCGTCAGCCGCAGCCAGCGCGCACCCTGACCCTCCGGACGGCTGAGGTCGAGGGCCAGCCCCCTGCCCTCGCGGGCGGCCGCCAGTCGCTCGGTCAAGTCCGGCACCGTCAGGCCCGCCGCCGTCAGGAGTTCGTTCAGGCGCTGGCCCCCGGTCACCGGGCGGTCGACACCCAGGGCCCCGAGGGCCGCCTGGTTGACGAACCGGACGCCCAGGTGGGCATCGGTGGCGAGGATGCCCAGGTCCGCGGAGTGTTCGAGCAGGCTGCGCAGCACGCCCTGGTCGCTCAACTGGCGACGGGCATCGTTGAGGGCCCGCCCCTGGTCGGCGACGACCTGACGCAACAGACGCAGGTGGGTGGTCTGGAGGTCCTTGAGCAGGTCGCGGCGGGTGAGGATGCCGACCAGGCGCCCGCTTTCGTCCGTCACCGCCAGGCGACGCACGCCCAGGGCGCGCATCAGGGGACTGGCCTCGTGGGCGGGCACGTCCGGCTGGACGCAATGGACCGGCTGGGACATCTGACTCAGGACCGGCGTCAGCCCCAGGTCGAGGGCGGCCCCGACCAGGCGGATGGCGTCGCGCTCGCTGAGGATGCCCAGGACGCGGCCCGCCTCGACGATCAGCACCGAACTGATGCGGCGCTCGGTCATCAGCCGCAGGGCCTCGGCCACGGTGGCCCCGGGGGGGAGGCTGACCGGGTCCCGGGTCATGAGGTCGCTGACGGTGCGCGGGATCAGCAACTCGTCGGCCCCCAGGGCCTGGGCGAAGTCGGTCTCGGAGATGACCCCGACCAAACGCCCCGCCGCATCCACCACCACCAGGTGGCGGATGCCCTCCGCGACCATACGTGCGTAGCCCTCGGCAAAGCCGATATCCGGGGGGGCGGTGATGGGGTTGAGGGTCATCAGCCCGGCCAGAGGGGCGTCTGCATCGTAGGCCTCCCGGACGATCAGGGCCAGGGCATCACGCTCGGTGAAGATCCCCACCGGCCGGTCGTCGGCGACCACCACCACCGAACTCATTCGTTGCTCGCTCATGGCGGCCAGGGCCAGGTGCAGGGGGGTTTCCGGGGCGAAGGCCAGCGGCGCCCGGGAGCGGCACAAATCGGCGAGGGTGAGCGTCTCGATCATGGGTGGGTGGCAGGCCCGGACAAGTGGCTCAAGAGAATCGGGTCAGGCGGCCAGGGCAAGGGAGCTGGACCCAGGGCGGATCACAGCTCGGGTGTCCCGGCCAGGCCGGCATCAGCACCCGGTCGCCCGGGCTCATAGAGCTGGACACGATTTCCGCCGGCACGCTTGGCAGCGTACATGGCCTGATCGGCGCTGGCAATCAGGCCCTCGGGTGAGTCCAGGTCGCACAGGGGATAGACCACCAGCCCTAGACTGGCGCCCACCGGGGGTAGGAGCGCGCCCTCATGCAGGATCGGGGCCCGCAGATTGTCCAGCACCCGCTCCAGCAGTAGCAGGCTGGTCTCGATAGTCCCCAGGTCACCGATACAGAGGACGAATTCGTCACCGCCGGCGCGGAATATCAGGTCGTGCTGACGAAAGGCCTGGCGCAAACGCTGGGCCACCTCCTTGAGGACATGGTCGCCCACCGCGTGACCGAGTTCATCGTTGATCGGTTTGAAGCCGTCGAGATCCAGATAGGCCACCGCCAGCAGGTTTTGATTGCGATCCGCCTCCGCCATCATCCGCTTGAGTTCCGGAAGCAGTTCCTTACGATTGAGTAGCCCGGTGAGATGATCGGATTCAGCGATGCGCTGCAGTTTCTCGGCCCGCTGTCGCTGGGTCGCCAGGTCAAAGACCATCTGGTTAAAGCTGCACGTCAGGCGGGCCAGTTCGTCATCCCCGACGCAGGGCAGTTCCACCCACTGGCCCTCAACGAAGCGCTCCACTCCTTCCTGGAGCCGCTTGAGGCCACGCACCAGCCAGTTGCCAAGTAGAACGGAGAAGATGGTCGAGAGCAGCAGCTCCACGGCAGCGATCAGAAAGAGCTGGTATTCCGCGGACCGGATCAGGTCCTGGATCCGTGCCGCCGAGAGAATCACCCGCACATGGCCGAAGATCTGCCCGGACTCTTCGACGGACACCTGGGCCTGAATCAGGGTCCCGGCGTCCGGTGATGGGGCTGACGGTGCGGGGTCCTGGTTATTGGCGCTCTCCAGGCGCGCCGAATCAATCAGCACGCCTCCCCGGGGATCGAGGATCAGTAGGCGATTGACCTTTTCGAAATGACTGATTCCAGGCTGCTCCAGGGCAAGCCGGGTATCCCGATCGTTCCTGTGGCTAACGCCTTCCCGAGCCAGGGCCTCCAGGGTCGCCAGATCCTGGGCGATGAGGGCATTCTTGATGGCGATGGCGATCAGGTGGGCCGTCGTATGGGCACGTCCCCGCAACTGCTCTTCATTCGTGGAACGGAGATAGTCGAGACTCACCCACAGCAGCAGGGAGAGAAAGACGACCTCGATGAGGGCGATGCCGAGGATGGTCTTGAAGCGGATACTCACGGCAACCGGCGTCCGGAGTCCGTCACGGCGCGGGCATCTCAGACAGGCGCCGCAGCCGGTCGACGTCCAGGGCGCGAATGTCGTCCCAATCGCTGTCCTTGGCCAGCGTCAAGGGGCCCAGGGCCGCGTTCGCCAGCAGTTCCGGGGCCTCGTCGGCCAGGGTAAGGAGGGCCTGACCCACGGCCCGGGCGTCCTGCTCCGCGACCCCGGGACTGACGGCGATGGCATGGGGAGTGAAGCCCGGGGTCTCCCACAGGACCCGCAGTTGTCCGCGGACCTCCGGGTTGAGCGCCTCCAGGGTGCGGCTGATACCACCGCCGGCGGCGAAGTGGCCGCCCGCCACGTTCAGGTACACGGAGTCGTGGGAGGCGACGAAGCGGGTCTGGAAGGGGATGCCGCGCCGCTCGAGTTCGGCGCGGGTGAGGATGCTGGCGGCGAAGGCCCCGGGCGCGGGGAAGACCAGTTCCTGATTTGCCAGGTCCTCCAGGGCGGTGTAGGGGGCCTCCTTGACCACGACCATAATGCCCTTGAGACGCTGATCGCGGTCCCGCGCCAGGGCCCGATAACCGGGGGCGGCGTTGAAGACCACGAAATGAAAGGGGTTCATGTAGGCGAAATCGTAGCGCCCGGCCGCCAGGCCCTGCTCAAAGGTGGGGATATCCTTGGCGGTCGCGAATTGCAGTGGCACGCCGCTAAGCACCTGAAGGCGCTGTAGCAGCGGCACCCACATCTGCGCCAGTCGGGTGGCCGCCTGTTGCGGTACGACCCCGAAGCTGTAGACCCGATCCAGGGTGGTCCCGGTGGCCCGTGGCGCCGGATCGAGGGGATGTTCCGGAGAAACCGTTGGCGGTGACGCTTGGGAAGAGGTGTCGACGTCCGCGGCCCGGAGGGAGAGGCTGATCAGCAGCAGGCCCAGTCCGAGGAGGAGGCGAAAGAAGGTGTCTGTACGGGTCAGGTTCATCAGGGGCTACCCCATGGCGATAGTTTGCGGCGGGAAGTCCCGGCAAAGAGCAGGTTGCACGGGGGCCGCCCTGGAGGCGGAGTGCCCATGGCTAGCGGCCATGCGCTTGGGCGGCGCGCTGGCGTGGCGCAAAGAGCATGGCCTTTGATGGCCCCCCGATGGCTGTAAAAAGGGGGCTGATGCTGCTGGAAAGATAGCATCTTAGCGGGAAAGTGCCCCAGATAAGTGAGAACACAGGGTGACCAAGAGCCGTCGCTCGGCGCATCATTATCGGATGGACACCCGCAGGCATCCGCCTCCTCGAGCCGCGATCCTCCCCCCTGGGCGAGATGATCCGCTGACCTCCAGCGCGGTTGCCTTGCCGTTTCGTGGCCAGGAGGCTCCTGTCGAGTTGCCCCAAGCCCATGCCGGTGTGGGTCGTGGCGCCTGCTTCCGAGGTCCTGGGTTTGACAGAGTAGCAGCCAGACCCGCAGGGTACCGGCTCAACAAGGGCGCATGGAGATCCGGATGGCGGGCGCGATGGCTGGTGGCCGGGCTGTTGTACTGTCTCGTCATCACCCCAGCCCTGGCGGAGAGCTTCAAGGGCCGGGTGGTGAAGGTCATCGATGGCGACACGGTTGTGGTCCTTGGTCCCGCCAAGCGGACCGAGCGGGTGCGGATCCAGGGGATCGACGCCCCCGAGGCCGACCAGCCTTTTGGCGCCCAGGCCAGGCAGCGGCTCCAGGACCTGGTGGGTGGCAAGGTGGTAACCGTGGTATCCGACAAACGGGATCGCCACGGTCGGTTACTAGGCAAGCTGATGCACGGTGGGCAGGATATGGGCCTGGCCCTGATCCGCGAGGGCTTCGCCTGGTGGTACCGCGACTATGCCACGGACCAGATCCTACTGGATCGTGTGTTGTACCCCCTGGCCGAAGTGCAGGCCCGCTGGGATGACAGTGGGCTCTGGGCTGATCCCGATCCCATACCGCCCTGGGTGTTTCGCCACCGGTAGGGGCGCCAGCGTGGATGCCCATCCTTAAAGTTAGCGTGAAAGCCACGGCACAGACGCTCATTCCCAGGGGAGTGGCGCGTCCCATCATGACAGTTGAATGCATCGTTATCGGATCGGGTGGCCACTGACGGAGGACGCGGTGAATCGTCGTGGCCACACCGTCACCGGTCCGGCCAAACCGGATCAGATACGGCAATCGAGTGAAGAACAGCATGACCCATCCCGACCTTCTCGGCCAACTGAGCGGCCTCCAGACGATGATGGCGGACCTCCTCACCGGGGTCCCGACCGCCGCGGCCAATGCCCGCTTCCACCCCCGCCTGGCCTCGCTGGGCTGGTATCTCGGCCGTGCCATTTATCGGGAACTCCACTGGCTGCGGGAGGTGCTTGACGGCGACGGGGACCTGGCCGGCCGGGTACGCCACCTCTTCGACGTCGACGAGGCGCTGGCCCCGGTGGAACAATTGCCCCCGCCGGATCACCTGCTTCTCGCCTGGTTCCTGCTCCAGGAGCGGGCGCGCGATTATGAGGCCATGCTGTGGGTGCTCCTGGCGCGGCGTTGGCGGGAAGCATCCCCCCCCTCCCTTGCCCCTCCGGCGCCGCGGCTGGAACCGCGCCTGCCCAGCGCCGACATGGTGGCCATCACCCAGGGCCACTACCGGGTCGGTTCCCGGGGGGAGCCCTGGGCCTATGACAACGAACTGCCACCCCAGGCGGTGGAACTGGCCAATTTCCGCATCGCCCGCCGGCCCGTGACCAACGGCGAATACCTGGCCTTCATGAAGGCGGGTGGCTATGACCGTAAAGAGTTCTGGGACACGGCGGGTCAGGCCTGGCTGGCCAGCGACATGGCCCGGGCGCCCTGGCACTGGCGCCGGGACGGCCAGGGGGGCTGGCACGCCCTCGGTCTCAACGGGCCGGTGCCCCTGGTGGCCGAGGACCCCGTGGCCGGTCTGAGCCACCACGAGGCCCGGGCCCATGCCGCCTGGGTGGCCAGCCTGGGGGGCGCCCTGACCGGCGCCGTCGTGCAGCACGAGTATCAGTGGGAGGTCGCCGCCCGTGGCGGCCACCTGGAAGGTACCGGTCGGGTCTGGGAGTGGTGCGCCAACCCCTTCCATCCCTATCCGGACTTCAGCCCCTTCCCCGACCCCAGCGTCTCCGCGGCCGCCTTCGGCACCGACCAAGGCGTGCTGCGCGGGGCCAGCCTGCACACCCAGCGCTGCCTGCGGCGCGCCAGCTTCCGCCATTCCGCCGCGCCCGACGACCGCTTCCGGATCAGCGGCCTGCGGCTGGTCTTCCCCCCGGATTGAGGCCAGGGCGCTGCCGACCCGCCCACACCCCAGACACGCCCCCCCGCCCTCGCCCGATCCCCGGGCGGTTTATGCTGCACCGCAATACAATGGATTTATATAATTTGATTCATCAATGTTTGGACCAGGTGTAAATTAGCATTTGCTCATCTAGCGACTGGTCTACCCCTGGTCGCCGGCCTGTCCGCCCCTCGCACCCCGAGGTTGGCGCCCCTGAGTTGTATCTCCATCAGTACCGGTCAATGGCCGCCTCCCGTCTGGGGGGCCTGAGGTATGGGTAGTCAACGATGCAGTCTATTTTCGTTGCCGTCGGCTTCATGAGTGCCCTGGGCCTGATGCTGGCCAGCATCCTGGTCCTGGCCAACAAGCGCCTCTTTGTCTTTGAAGACCCACGCATCGATCAGGTCGAGGACCTGCTGCCCAAGGCCAATTGCGGCGCCTGCGGCACGGCGGGCTGTCGCCCCTTCGCCGAAATGCTCGTCCAGGGGCAGATCGAGCCGGCCAAGTGCACCGTCAACTCCAAGGACATGAACCAGGTCATCGCCACCTTCCTCGGCGTCGACCTGGGCAAGGAGGAGAAGCGCGTCGCCCGGCTGGCCTGCGCCGGGGGCACCCACGTGGCCTACATCCGCGCCTCCTACGGGGGCATCGAGTCCTGCCGGGCCGCCGCCCTGGTCTCCGGGGGTGGCAAGGCCTGCGGCGACTGCGTCGAGGTCTGCCCCAAGGACCTGTTCAGCCTCCACCCCGTCAGCCATCAACTCTGGGTCGCCTGCAACAACCAGGCCTTCGGTGACGAGGCGGAAAAGGAGTGCGAGGTCATCTGCACCGCCTGCGGCCGCTGCGCCCAGGACTCCCCCGAGGGCCTGATCGAGATCCGCGACAACCTAGCGGTGGTCGACTACGCCAAGAACAGCCTCGCCTCCCGGGTGGCCATCGAGCGCTGCCCTACCGGGGCCATCGTCTGGCTGGAAAAGGGCGGCAAGGCGGTCAAGGGCCGGGACGCGCGCAAGGTGGTGCGCAAGGAGGCCCTCCAGCCCGAACTGGCCCGGTCGGTTGCCCGCCCGCGGGTCGCCGCCCGCGTTTGACCGGGGGAGCGATGCCAACTCAGCCGCGCCCAGGCTCGCCCCCTCTTCCCAACCCCTCTCCCACGCGGGGCGAGGGGCCAAGGCGTGCCGGTGGTTGCTGGTCGGTTCCATCACGAACTGACGCCCCTTCTCCATGTGCCAGATCCCTTAAGTACCCGATTTAGTACCCAATCCGTTTTCCCGCGCCCCGCGCGCCCCTGTATCCGGTTCCCCGGCCCCAACCGCCACGGGATTCATCAAACCCAGACCGCTGAGTAGATCAAGGCCATGTTCGGAAAAAAAGACGAGAAGTCCTTCAAGTATCCTGGCGTCCGGCAGGCGATGGACGGCAACGCCGCAGTCATCCTCTGCGAGCGGGAGGCCTCGGATGCCGCGGGCGCCTACCCCATCACCCCCTCCACCCAGATGGGCGAGTTCTGGGCGGAGGAGGTCGCCAAGGGCCATCTCAACGTTTCCGGCCGGCCGCTGATCTTCGTCGAGCCCGAGTCCGAGCACGCCGCCGCGGCGGTGACCGCGGGCATGGCCATGTCCGGGCTGCGCGCCACCAACTTCTCCTCGGCCCAGGGCGTGGCCTTCATGCACGAGTCGCTCTACGCCGCCGTCGGCAAGCGCCTGCCCTACGTGCTCAACATCGGCTGCCGCGCCATCACCAAGGCCAGCCTCAACGTCCACTGCGCCCACGACGACTACCACTGCATCGACGACACCGGCTTTTTCCAGGTCTTTGGCAAGAACACCCAGGAGGCGGCGGACCTCAACCTCATCGGCCGCAAGATCGCCGAGCTGTCCCTGACCCCAGCGGCGGTGGCCCAGGATGGCTTCCTTACCACCCACCTCATCGAGCCCCTGCTGGTGCCCGAGCGGGAACTGGTGGCGGAGTTCCTCGGCCGCCCGGATGACCTCATCGACTGCCCGACCCCGGCCCAGAAACTGGTCTATGGCGCCACCCGCCGTCGCGTTCCCGAGGTCTGGGACGTGGACAAGCCGATGCAGTCCGGCACGGTGCAGAACCAGGATGCCTACATGCAGGCGGTCGCGGCCCAGCGCCCCTACTTCTTCCAGCACATCGCCCCCCTGGCCGACCAGGTCATGGACGAGTATTACCAGCTCACCGGCCGCCGCTACCGCCGCGTCAGCGGCTACCGGATCGAGGACGCCGAGTACCTGATCCTCGGTCAGGGCAGCATGATCCTCCAGGCCGAGGCGGTGGCCGACTACCTGCGCGAGACCCGCAAGCTCAAGGTCGGCGTGGTCAACCTGACCATGTACCGCCCCTTCCCCGGCGACCTGCTTGGCCCCCTGCTCAAGGGCAAGCGCGGCGTGGCGGTGCTGGAGCGCACCGACCAGCCCCTGGCGGAGGACCTGCCCATCATGCGCGAGGTCCGCGCCGCCCTCACCAAGTGCCTAGAAAATGGCATGGTCGAACGGAACGAGTCGCTCCCCTACCCGGCCTACGACAGCTACAAGGCCGGCGACATGCCGCGCCTCTACTCCGGCTGCTACGGCCTGGGCTCCCGCGACCTCCAGCCCGAGGGCCTGATCGCGGCCATCGAAAACATGCTGCCCGCCGGCCGCCGCCAGAAGTTCTTCTATCTCTCCGTGGACTTCATGCGCGAGGCCACCGATCCCAAGGACGAGATCCGGCTCCAGGCCCTCAAGGACGCCTACCCGGCGGCCGCCAACCTGGCCCTCAAGGGCAGCGAGAACCCCAACCTGCTGCCCAAGGGCGCCATCACGGTGCGCATGCACTCGGTGGGTGGCTGGGGGGCCGTGACCACGGGCAAGAACCTGGCCATGACCCTCTACGACCTGCTGGGCTTCGACATCCGCGCCAACCCCAAGTACGGCTCGGAGAAGAAGGGCCAGCCCACCACCTACTTCCTGTCCGCCGCCCCGGAGCCCATCCGCCTCAACTGCGAGTACACCTACGTCGACGTGGTGATGTCGCCGGACCCCAACGTCTTCACCCACTCCAACCCCCTGTCGGGGCTGAAGAAGGGCGGCGTCTTCATCATCCAGTCCAACCTCGGCAACGCCGAGGCGGTGTGGGCCACCTTCCCCAGCGAGGCCCGGCGCTTCATCGTCGACCAGGACATCCACGTCTTCTACGTCGACGGCTTCAAGATCGCCCGCGACGAGGCCTCGGACCCGGAGCTCCAGTTCCGCATGCAGGGCAACGCCTTCCAGGGCGCCTTCTTCGCCGCCTCGCCCCTCATGGAGCGCGCCGGCCTCGACGAGAACGGCCTCTTCCAGGCCATCGAGGACCAGTTGCGGTCCAAGTTCGGCGGCAAGGGCGAGCGGGTGGTCCAGGACAACCTGCGGGTGGTGCGCCGCGGCTTCGACGAGATCGTCGAGATCAAGGACAAACCCCTCACCGTCGGCCAGCTCATCCCCCATAAGGCCTCCAAGCTGCCGATCATGCTCAAGCAGTTGCCGGAGGGCGACGGCTTCGTGGCCGACGTCCACCGCTTCTGGCGCCAGACCGGCTACTTCTACGCCACCGGCCGCGGCAACGCAAACCTGGCGGACCCCTTCATGGCCATGAGCCTGATGCCGGCCTCCACCGGCGTCTACCGCGACATGACCCAGATCCGCTTCGAGTATCCCAAGTTCCTGCCGGAGAACTGCACCGCCTGCGGTGGCTGCTTCACCACCTGCCCGGACTCCGCCATCCCCGGCCTGGTCAACACCGTCGCCGAGATCTTCAATACCGCCATCCTGCGGGTAGAGAAGGGCCTGCCCACTCAGTACCTGCGCCGCGAGACCCGCAAGGTCGAGAAGCGCCTGCGGGAGCTGCTGGACGGGGCCGGCGAGGGCGCCGACACCCGCACCCTGCTCGACCAGGCGGTCCTGGAGACCCTGGCCGCCTCCGAACTACAAGGCGACCAGAAGGTGGCCCTGGAAAAGGAGATGGGCCTGTTCCTGGAGGCCCTGAGCGGCTTCCAGTTGTCCGTCACCAAGCCCTACTGGACCAACCGCGAGAAGAAGGACAAGGGCAGCGGCGGCCTCTTCAGCATCACCGTCAACCCTTACACCTGCAAGGGCTGCATGGAGTGCATCGAGGTCTGTGAGGACGGTGCCCTGGTGGCCGAGCCCCAGACCGACCAGGCCATCGCCGACATGCGTGCCAAGTGGGCCTTCTGGCTCGACCTGCCGACGACCCACCCGGACTTCATCCGCATCGACGACCTCAACGAGAAGATCGGCGCCCTGGAGACCCTGCTCCTCGACAAGGCCAACTACCAGTCCCTGGTCTCCGGCGACGGCGCCTGCATGGGCTGCGGCGAGAAGACCGTCATCCACCTCTTCACCGGCACCGTCACCGCCCTGATGCAGGGCCGAGTCAAGCAGCACCTGGCGGAACTGGACGACCTCATCAACCGCCTGGAGACCCACGTGCGCCTCAAGCTGGCGGCGGGAGTGGACCTCAGCAATCCCGCGGCCATCGCCCAGGTACTCGACCGTCACCAGCATGCCGACCTGACCCTGGGCGAGCTGTCCAGCGAACTGGACCAGGGGCGCAAGGTCAACCCCGTCGATCCCGAGTGGCTCGGCTGGGTCACCGGCCTCCTCGGCACGCTGCGCGACCTCAAGGCCCGCTACACCGACACCCAGCCCCGCGCCACCATGGGCATCATCAACGCCACCGGCTGCACCTCGGTGTGGGGCTCGACCTTCCCCTACAACCCCTACCCCTTCCCCTGGACCAGTCACCTGTTCCAGGACTCCCCCTCGGTGGCCATGGGCATCTTCGAGGGCCACATGCGCAAGATGGCCGAGGGCTTCAAGGCAGTGCGCCAGGCCCGGATCGAGCTGGACAAGGGCTACAAGGCCGCCGAGCACGAGGCCTTCTTCACCTTCTTCAACTGGAAGGACTTCAGCGAGGAGGAGTGGCGCCTCTGCCCACCGGTGGTCAGCGTGGGCGGTGACGGGGCCATGTACGACATCGGCTTCCAGAACCTGTCCCGGGCGCTGATGTCCGGCATGCCGATCAAGGTCCTGGTCCTGGATACCCAGGTCTATTCCAACACCGGCGGTCAGGCCTGCACCTCCGGCTTCATCGGCCAGGTGGCGGACATGTCGCCCTACGGCAAGGCCTGGAAGGGCAAGACCGAGATCCGCAAGGAGATGGGCCTCATCGGCATGGCTCACCGCACCAGCTTCGTCCTCCAGGGCAGCATCTCCCACATGAGCCACCTGCTGGAGGGCTACATCGACGGCCTCAACAGCCGCCGCCCGGCCCTGTTCAACATTTACGCCGTCTGCCAGCCGGAGCATGGCGTCCCCGACGACCACTCCGAGCACCAGAGCCGCCTGGCGGTGGAGTCCCGGGCCTATCCCCTGTTCCGCTTCGACCCGGACGCCGGCACCACCTTTGAGGAATGCTGCTCCATCGAGGGCAACCCCAACCTGGATGACGACTGGATCAGTTGGACCATCAAGTACCAGGACGAGGCCGGCAAGGAACAGGAGATGTCCCTGCCCATGACCTTCGCCGACTTCGCCATGACCGAGGGCCGCTTCCGCAAGCACTTCCGCAAGGCCCCGCCGGAGACCTGGAACGACAGCATGGTGCCCCTGCACGAGTTCCTTGATATGGACGAGGACGACCGCGAGGGCAAGTTCCCCTTCGTCTGGGGCGTGGACGGCAAGAACCGCCTGATGCGCGCCCTGGTCTCCCAGGAGCTGGTCCTCTCCTGCGAGGAGCGGCGCGGCTTCTGGCGGCAGTTGCGCGGCATCGTCGGCCTGGACCG
>JAGVUH010000302.1 GCA_019136395.1 Gammaproteobacteria bacterium | reverse complement strand
CGGAACTCGATGTAGTCCTCCAGACCCTTGCGGTGAGTGATGTCATGGTGGGAGCCGATCACGCGCAGGGGCCGCCCCGCCGGGTCGCGACCGATGACCAGGCCCCGGTCCAGGACCCATTTGTAGCGGCCATCCTGGCACAGCAGCCGGTATTCGCATTGGAAGACCGGCAGCTTGCCGTCCAGGTGATCCCGCAGCCGGGCCAGGGTGGCCGCCTTGTCGTCGGGATGGATGAGCCCTTCCCATTCCGCGATGCCCGAGCCGATGGCGTCCTCGGCGTAGCCCAGCATCTCCTTCCAGCGGCGCGAAAAATAGACGCTACCCTCCGCCAGGTTCCAGTCCCAGAGGCCGTCCCCGGACCCTTCGATGGCGAATTTCCAACGGAATTCACTTTCCTGCAGGGCCGCCTCCCGTTGGGCCAGGACCGCGAGCAGGCGGTTGAAGCTGGTGAGCAACTGGCCGATCTCGTCGTCATGGGCGATGGCCAGGGGTTGCATGGGCCGGGGCGAGTCCGAAAGGACCGCCAGGGTCTGGACGGCGTCCGCCATCGGCCGCAGTTGGCGGCGCAACAGCCACCAGAGGGCCAGTCCAGCCAGCAGGGTGGCCACCAGGGTCGCGATCAGGACCTGCCGCTGCATCTCCCGAATCGGGGCAAAGGCCTCCCGCGTGGCGATCGAGGTATGGATAACCCAATCGGTGGCCGGCACCCGTATGGTTGAGCCCAGCACCTCCTCGCCGAAGGTGTTGAAATAGCGCGAGGTGCCCTCGTAACCCGCCGCGATCCGATCGATACCGGCGGACTTGCCGGGTGGGATCTCGGCCATGATGCGGGATGTATTGGAAGAGGTGATGATCAGGCGGTGCTGGGGGGAGCCGAGGAAGTAATGGCCCGTGGCGCCATAGCGGTGCTGGGTGATCCGATCCAGAAAGCTAGGTTCCTTGAGCCTGATCGCCCCGGCGACGAGACCGATCGGCGCGCCGGTGGCGTCGCGGATCGGCACGGCGATCGCCAGCGCCGGCTCCTGGGATAAGCGGTTGGCGACCGGCTTGCCCACCGTGGCCCGGCCCTCCTTCAGCGCGGCGCCAACGTAATCCCGGTCGCCGAGGTCGAGACCAATGACCTCCGGCGCGTGGGGCGTCCGGGCCATGACCCGGCCATCGGCACCGACGATGAACAGGCCAAAATTGAAGAGTTCCCGGATGAAGGGGCGCCGATCGAGGTGGGGCTGCAACTTGGCCGGGCTGTCCATCTCCTCCGGACGGATGCCATCGCTGATGATCCGCAAGGCACTGAACCGCCCCCGCACCTGCTCATCGATCTCGTCGGCGATGATGCGGACCACCGAGAGTTGCTGCTCGCCGATCACCCGTTCCAGATCCTTGCGCAGCAGTTGCCCCGCGTACAGCACCAGGGCCCAGAGGGTCAGCAGGAAGATGACCAGGGTGAGCAGGGTGACGCGGGTCTTGAGGGAGACGGGTTGCAACCGGTTCCAGTCCATCTCAGCGCACCGGCAGCGTCAGCACGGGCTGCGCCGCGGACGGTGTCGCCTGGATGCGCGTCAACAGCAGCAACAGGGCGAAGGTATCCTTGGACTGCACGTCCGCGTGGGCGATGCTGTACCAGTAGCCGTCGTGCTCCACCCAGACCAGGGCGTCGAGCGGCCGCTCCGCGCTGGCGCGGATGGTCAGGACCCCGTTGCCCAGGGCCGGTCGGACCCGGTCGCGGTAAGCGGCCGGGGTCTCGATGTTGTGCGCGGCGGCGAACATCACGTCAAAGAGCGAGCGGAACTCCCAGGACTTGATCGGGAAGCGCTCCGCCCCCGCCCGCGCCACGAGGGCCCCCTGCTCCTCGATCAGCCCCAGCCGCCCCGCGGCCTCGGCCTGCCGCAGGGTCGCGACCAGGGCCTGGAAGCGCGGATAGGTCGGCGCCTGGGGGTGGTTCTGGAGCATCTCGCCGCCGATGATCACCTTTTCGACCAGCAACTCCATCAGCCGCGCCACCGGCCAGCCGGAGCGCACCAGCAGGGCGAAGGTGTCCGGGGTGATGGGTCGCATGAATTGGGTGGTGAAGCCCTGGCCCTCGATGGGCGTGTAGGTGATGGTCGGCTTGGAGGCGAAGGCATAGTCGATGCCAACCTCGGTGGTCCTGGGGTAACCCGGCTCCTTGGTCAGGCTGGCGGAGGCGGAGGCGCGGCTCTCGTAGGCCGCCGACAGGGAACCGGCCTGGAGGAACAGCGGCGCCTCCCGGTAGTGCAGACGCACCAGGTTCAGGAGCATCTGCTGCGCCTGGTTGAACTGGACGATGCCGTTGAAGTCGACGAAATCCGCCCGGAGCGCCTGATTCGCCGCCGAACAGCCGCCGAGGAGCACGGCCAGGGTCAGAGCCAGGAGGACAGGGGGGTCGGCGCGCCTCATGACGCCGGCCGCGCCATGCCGCTGCCCAGCGCCAGCCCGGACTGGTCGGCGAGCCGGACGATGTCGAGCAGCAGGGCGTGCAAGGCCGCGCTCTCCGCCTCGTCGGTGGAGACATCGAGGTAGGTGGTGACATCGACCGTGATCCCCCCCGGGCTGATGCCCGCCAGGCCGATAGTGGTCTGACCCCCGGCAAATACCGGGTCACCGACGATGCGTTCGCGCACCGCGCCGATGAAGCCCTGGAGCCGCTCGGGCGTCCCGCCGGCGGTGACCAGCAGCGGCTGGTGGAGCAGGCGGTAACGGCGGGTACCCAGGTTGTTGATGGTGGAGTCGACGAGCTTACCGTTGGGGATGAAGACCACGCTGTCCTGAGCCGTGCGCACACGGGTCGAGCGCACCCCGACCGACTCGACCGCGCCCTCGATGTCCCCGGTCTTGATCCAGTCACCGCGGCGGAAGGGGCGGTCAGTGACCAGGATGCCGGCGCCGAAGACGTTGGAGAGCGTCTCCCGCGAGGCGAAGGCCAGGGCCAGACCGCCGATGCCCAGGCCGGCCAGCAGGTTGCTGGTGGGGATCGACAGGAAGAGGGCCATGCCCAGGGCGCTGGCGGCGACGACCGCCAGGCGCAGGCCGCCGAGGAGCAGGGTGACGAGGATGTCATCGGCGGCCCGGGTGGTGCCCTCCGCCAGCCGGCTAAGGAAGTCGCCGAGAATGGCCAGCAGTTGCCAGCCGACGAGGCCGGCGGCGATGCTGCCGAGGACGCCCCAGAAGGGCAAGGTGTATTCGCGGAAGGTCGTGGCCAGGCCAAGGAGGGTCGGCACCTGATAGAGGAGGGCCATGGCGATGAGGATCATCACCGACCAGCGGAAATAGGGTGGCAGGGGCCGGGCGCCGGGCACCCGCCGCAGGCCGGCGCAGAGCAGGGCCGCCACCAGTCGGCCCAGCACCAGGGCACTGGTCAGGGCAAGCAGTCCGCCCAGGAGCTGCCAGTACTCGCTCTGGCGCAGCCGGCCCAGCAGCACCGGGGCCTTGTCGGCCACCAGGTCCCGCAGCCGGAAGAAGGTGCTGTCGGGAATGAGCCCCGGCGGCGTCGCCACCGGCGGCGGCAGGCGCTCGGTGACCAGGTAGAGGTCGCGGATGTCCGCGATGGTCTGAGGGGTGAACTGCCAGGGGGCATCCGCCTCCGGGCCGCTGGGGGCGATGACGATGGCCCGCTGACCCTGGACGAAGTGGACGTAGGGTACGCGGCTGGCGCCATCGTTGGGGATGCCCTGGAGCCCGACCAGCCCGATATGGTCGAGGACCCGGCGCAGGTACTGGGCGGAGATATCGCCAAAGGAGGGCCGCAACAGCTCCGGGATCGCCGACAGATCGAGGGTCGAGAGGGCCAGGTCGTGCCCCGGCCCCCGCCAGTCGGCCATGCCGATCAGGAAGGCGCGCATGGTGTCCCGGGGATTGCGCAACTGGCGATAGGCGTCCGCCGGCGGCGACTTGCCGCCGTGGGCCGCCAGCAGTGCCTGGCGCGCGGCGCGGAGTGCCTCGTCACCGGGGTAGCGCAGCCGCCAGTCGCCCGCCTCGTCCCGCCGCAGGGTCAGGGGCAGGATCACGCCCGAGGGCTGCTGTTCCAGGGCGAGGGCGAGGGTGTCGTCCCCCGGCGCGGCATCGGGGATCGACCAATAGTGGAAGGTGGTGAGATCGACCAGTTGGAACAGGTCCCGCACCCGGTCGAGCTGCTCGGTGCGCGAGAGCGGGGTGGCCGGCGCGTCGAAGGCCACGGCCTCGGCCGCCAGGCCCCAGGCATCGTCAATCCCGCTGGCGGCCAGATTGCCGGCGACGACGAAACTGGTGAAGGCGGAACGGGGCGAGGTCAGGGCGAACGATTGCTTGACCAGGGGCTTGAGGATCTTGCTCCCCGTCCACCACTCCCCGCTGTCGAATCGACCAGCGAAGGTCTGGCCATCGCGGGCGAGCACGGCGACGAATTGCCCGCTGCGCTCGGCGCTGAACCAGCGACCTTCAAGCCGCTCCCCCTGGGCATCGGTCTGGACCCGGGCCTCGATGAGGCCATCGAAGAGCGGCGAGCGGCCGGTGACGGTGTCGCCCTGCTGTTCGAGGATGATCTGACCGCCGCTGTCCCGCCACTGCATCTGCCAGGTGCCCGCCCAATCGCCCACCGCGGACGCGCCGCCGGTACCGGCGCCGGCACCGGTGCCGAGCAGCAGCGCCGCGAGCAGCAGGAGAGAGAGAAACCAGCGGGGCCAGGGTAGGGTATCGGGTCGCACGGGAATTCCTTGTGATTTAACAGGGTGGGGATCGGGGAGATCCTTGTGATTTAACCGGGTAGGGAATGGGGAAGACGTGGCGTCAGCCAAGCGGGCGGGAAATGTATTCGATTGGCCTGGTCCCGTCCATCCACGGCCATGGCCGTTTTAGCGATGACGGTCTTATAAGTACTTGGTGCTCAATCGCCAATATTCGCTTGGACCCCTTACGCTCCAGTAGGGCTTCGGCGGCACAAAGCGCTGGATATCCTACTCCCTCCCCCCTGGCGGGGGAGGGTTGGGGAGAGGGGGTCTGAACGGGTGCCAATCGCCTTAGTGGACCGAGCCGCCCCAAGACCGCCCAGTGGCTATTTGCCATCCTACGGGAAGGGCGCCCCACGCTCGCTAGGATGCAACCCCAACCCCATGCAATTAGCGTAATAGGCCACGGTCGCTGGCCAATCACTGAAGATGGCGAGAATCCCCACCTCCTGGGCGAGGACATCCAGCACCCGAAGCACATCACCCTCCCGGTGGATCGCGTCGGCCAGAGTCTGATAGTAGAAGCCCTTATCCGTCACGGCGAGGCTGCCGGAGCGCTCCAGGCTCCAGGGGATGATCGCTAGGCCCGCCGCCCGGACAGCCCGGGCATAGGGCGAGGGGCGGATGGCCCCGCTGGCGTCCCCTTCCAGCAGGGCGAAAAGGGGTGGGGCGACGATGCGGATGCCCGCGGCGCGGTACCGCAGCAGTTCGTCCAGGGAGGGCAGGTCGACGACCCGCTCGGCGGCCTCCAGATAGACCGCCTGGCGACCGAATTCCGGCTCCTGGGTCGATGTCCTCCCGCAGGAAGGACTGGGGCCAGACGTGGCGGGGATCGACCCCGGCGGCCCTGTAGTCGTCGATCAGCCGTTGGGCGAGGGCGGCGCGGCTGAGCCCGTTATAGGGCAGGGGGACGAGGGACTCCTTCAGCTCCGGGATCATCATCACCCCCAGTTCCTGGAAGAGGGCGATGCTCTCGCGGTGGGTCAGCAGGGTCCCGTGCTCCGCGCCGGCCTCCAGGCCCGACCAGGCGATGTCCGGGGGTTGCTGATATTCCGCGGCCGTCCGGGCGCGGGGGTTGAAGCCATCCCGCCGTCCGCGCAAGCGGCGGAACTCCGCCAGGGTCAGGTCGCTGGTCCAGCATTCGGCGCTGGCGGGGGTAAGGAGTCGGCCATCGGCGGCGAAGGTGGCGGGGGTGAAGGGCCGCCGGCACTTGGCCGCCAGGTCGGGGATGGACAGGATGTCGGTGCTGGTGTGGAGGTCATTCTGGGCATGGCGGCAGACCAGTTCCAGGTCCTTGGTGAAGGTCACGTCGCACTCGATGATCCCCGCCCCCTGGCGCGCCGCGGCCAGGTAGGACTCCCGGGTATGCTCCGGGTAGGCCAGGCAGGCGCCGCGGTGGCCGATGGCAAAGGCTGTGCGCTGGAAAGGGCCCTGGGCGCAGCTCAGCAGCCGGCGCTTTAGTGGCCCCTCCTCCAGATCCTGGACCAGGCGGAGGGGTCGCGGCCCCGGATCGATGGCGGGGAGGTTGGCCGCAATGCTTGCGGCTGCCGTGGCCACCGGGCCCAGGCATGCTCCCACTATAAGCAACATCACCATCAGCAATAGCGTTCCCCCCAGCCAAAATGATCTCGCCTGAAATTGTAGGCCAGGACCATGGGGGATAGGGGGTCATGTGGCGAAGGAGCAGGAGAAATCCCCTGTGCTAACATCCAACTCAACATCTTGATGCTCCGGTCCCGACCGCCCCCCTCACCATGCACCGCCGCTCCCTGCCTATCGGTATCCAGACTTTTCGCAAGATTCGCGAGGGTAATTTTTACTACGTCGATAAGACCAGTTTCGCCTTACGGTTGATTGAGGAAGGTACGCATTACTTCCTCTCCCGCCCACGGCGCTTCGGTAAGTCACTGTTTCTGGATACGCTGGCGGAGATCTTTACGGGTGATCAGGTCCTGTTCCAGGGATTGGAGGCGGAACACCGCTGGGACTGGTCGCGATGCTATCCGGTGATCCGGTTGAGCTTTGGCGGTGGGGTGATTCAGAGCCGCGCTGAACTGGACCGGCGCATCCTGGCCCTGCTGCGCAAGAACCAGGCAGCCCTTGGGGTCCCTTGCAGCGATCAAACCGACATCGTCGGCTGTTTCAACGAACTGATCGAGGGCGCCCATGCCGCCACCAGCGAGCGCGTGGTGGTGCTGGTGGACGAATATGACAAGCCCATCCTGGACAACATCACCGATCCGGTGATGGCCCGGGTGATGCGCGATGGCCTGCGCAACCTCTATTCCGTGCCTTCCTCACCGGGGTCAGCAAGTTCAGCAAGGTCAGCCTCTTCTCCGGGCTGAACAATCTCAAGGACATCACTGTCGACGCCCGCTACTCGGCCCTGTGCGGCTACACCGAGGCCGATCTGGACCAGGTCTTCGCCCCGGAGCTGGCGGGGCTGGACCGGGAGCAGATCCGCGCCTGGTACAACGGCTACAACTGGCTGGGCGAGGCGGTCTATAACCCCTTCGACCTGCTGCTGCTGTTCGATGCGCGCCAGTTCCGCCCCTGGTGGTTCGAGACCGGCACGCCCACCTTTCTGGTGGATGTCCTGACCCAGCGCGGCTTTTTCACCCCCCGGCTGGCGCACCTGCGGGCGGACGAGGCCCTGTTGTCGGCCTTTGACGTGGACCAGCTCGCGCCGGAGGCCCTGCTGTGGCAGACCGGCTATCTGACCTTCACCGGCTCCCGCCAGATCGGCGCCCGCTGGGAGTACAGCCTGGGTTACCCCAACCTGGAGGTGAGCGCGGCACTCAACGATAGCCTGGCCAAGGCCTTCATCGGCCAGCCGGGACAGGCCAGCGAGTTGGCCAGCCGGCTCTATGACATCCTGGTCGTCGCCGATGTTGAGGCCCTGCGCCAGCACATTGCCAGCCTGTTCGCCGCCATCCCCCATCAGTGGCACGACACCAATCCCATCGCCCGCTACGAGGGCTATTACGCCAGCGTCTTCTACAGCCACCTTGCCGCCCTGGGGCTGGACCTGGTGCCGGAGGA
>JAGVUH010000301.1 GCA_019136395.1 Gammaproteobacteria bacterium | reverse complement strand
AGGGAGATTCATCATGACCGACTATGTCCGCTGGCTTCGCGACCTTCGCATGGACGACGTGCCCATCGTGGGCGGCAAGAACGCCTCGCTTGGCGAAATGATCCATCACCTGGCGGAAGTCGGCGTGCAGGTCCCGGGAGGCTTCGCCACCACCGCGGATGCCTACCGCGAGTTTCTCGCCAAGGATGGGCTGGACGAGCGCATCCAGGCCGAACTCGATGATCTCGACGTGGAGGACGTGGCGAAACTGTCCCAGGTCGGCCCCCGCATCCGTGGCTGGGTCATGGAACAGCCCTTCCCCCCGGCCCTGGAGGCCGGCATCGATTTCTTCTATCAGCAACTGGTCGAGGAGGCTGGTGCCGGAACTGACGTTTCTTGGGCCGTCCGTTCCTCCGCCACCGCCGAGGACCTGCCGGATGCCTCCTTCGCCGGCCAGCAGGAGACCTTCCTCAACGTCCACGGCCTGGACAACATCAAGCACTGCATCAAGGAGGTCTTCGCCTCCCTGTTCAACGACCGCGCCATCGCCTACCGCGTCCACCAGGGGTTCGAGCACCGCCACGTCGCCCTCTCCGCCGGTATCCAGCGCATGGTGCGCAGCGACCTGGCCGCCTCCGGGGTCATGTTCACCCTGGATACCGAGTCCGGCTTCCGCGATGCCGTCTTCGTCACCGCCAGCTATGGCCTGGGCGAGATGGTGGTCCAGGGTGCCGTCAACCCCGACGAGTTCTACGTCCACAAGCCAACCCTGGCCGCCGGCCGCCCCGCCGTGCTGCGCCGCAATGTCGGTGGCAAGGCCCTGCGCATGGTCTATGGGGAGCCGGGCAGCGGTCAGAAGGTTGTTACCCTCGAGGTGGACGAGGCCGATCGTAACCGCTTCTCCATCACCGATGACGAGGTCATGGAACTGGCCAAGCAGGCGCTCCTGATCGAACAGCACTACGGCCGGCCCATGGACATCGAATGGGCGAAGGACGGGCAAGACGGCCGCCTCTACATCGTCCAGGCCCGGCCGGAGACGGTCCAAAGCCGTTCCGGAAACATCCTGGAGCGCTATCACCTGCGCGCCAAGGGCCCGGTCCTGGCCACCGGCCGCAGCATCGGTCACCGCATCGGCGCTGGCCCGGCGCGGGTGGTTCATGGCCTCCAGGACATGGAGAAGGTCCAGCCCGGCGACGTCCTGGTCACTGACATGACCGACCCCGACTGGGAGCCGATCATGAAACGCGCCGCCGCCATCGTCACCAACCGCGGCGGCCGCACCTGCCACGCCGCCATCATCGCTCGCGAACTGGGTGTGCCGGCGGTGGTGGGCTGCGTGGACGCCACGGAGAAGGTCAAGGACGGCCAGGACGTCACCGTCTCCTGTGCCGAGGGTGATACCGGCTTCATCTACCAGGGCGCCCTACCCTTCGAGCACAAGACCATCGAGCTCTCCCACATGCCGGAGGTGCCGGTCAAGATCATGATGAACGTCGGCAATCCCGACCGGGCCTTCGCCTTCGCCGCCACGCCCAACAAGGGCGTCGGCCTGGCACGCCTGGAGTTTATCATCAATAACATGATCGGCATCCACCCCAAGGCCCTGCTGGAATATGACCAGTTGCCGGCGGACCTCAAGGCGCGCATCGCCCCGCGTATCGCCGCCTACGCCAGCCCGCGGGAATTCTATGTCGCCAAGCTGGCGGAGGGCATCGCCACCCTGGGCGCGGCCTTCGCCCCCAACCCGGTCATCGTGCGCATGTCGGACTTCAAGTCCAACGAATACGCCAACCTCATCGCCGGCCCGCGTTACGAGCCCGAGGAGGAGAACCCGATGATCGGCTTCCGCGGCGCCGGGCGCTATGTGTCCGACAACTTCAAGGCCTGCTTCGAGATGGAGTGCGAGGCCCTGAAGCGGGTGCGCAACGACATGGGCCTGACCAATGTCGAGATCATGATCCCCTTCGTCCGCACCCTGGGCCAGGCCAAGGCCGTGGTCGAGGCCCTCAAGGAACAGGGGCTGGAGCGTGGCAAGGACGGCCTCAAGCTGATCATGATGTGCGAGATCCCCTCCAATGCCGTGCTGGCGGAGGAGTTCCTAGAGTACTTCGACGGCTTCTCCATCGGTTCCAACGACATGACCCAGCTTACCCTGGGCCTGGACCGCGACTCCGCCCTGGTGGCCGAGCACTTCGACGAGCGCGACCCCGCGGTCCTCAAGATGCTGTCCATGGCCATCACCGCCTGTCGCAAGCAAGGTAAGTATGTCGGCATCTGCGGCCAGGGCCCATCCGATCACCCGGACCTGGCCGACTGGCTGCTCAACCAGGGCATCACCAGCATCTCCCTCAACCCCGACACCGTCATCGACACCTGGCTCTATCTGGACGAGAAGGCCAACCAGGCCAAATGATGGTCTAATCCCCTGACCACCCACGGCGTGCTTCGTGGGTGGTCAGGGTCATACCTTATCCTTCCGGTGACATAGCCACGGGATTGTGGCTTCAGGCTACTTGAATCAGGACAAACAAGGGGATTGGTACAACCCAGGGATTGGCGATGGCTATACTTGCGCCAACGGTCGTTCAAACCCAGGAGCTGCCATGTCCAATCTTGCCCGGGTCTACTCGCTTACCGCCGACGATTACCTTGCTGGTGAGGCCCTCTCGCCCATCCGCCACGAGTATGTGGCCGGCGAGGTTTTCGCCATGGCCGGCGCGACGGAAGAGCATGCCACCATCGCGCTAAATTTCGCGGCGCTACTGCGCGCCCAAGTACGCGGTGGCCCCTGTCGGGTCTATATCGCCGACATGAAACTGCGGGTGGAGGCCGCCGATGCCTTCTACTACCCAGATGTATTCGTGACTTGCGATGCGCGGGACGGATCCGAATCGCTGGCGAAACGCCATCCGTCCCTGATCTGCGAGGTCCTGTCGGAGTCTACCGAGGCCTACGACCGGGGCGGCAAGTTCGCCGCCTACCGCACCCTGGAGAGCCTTAGCGAGTACCTGCTGATCGACTCGCGTCGCCGGTCAGTGGAGGTCTTTCGCCGCCAGCCTGAGGGCTGGCTGCTGGCACCGGTGGCCCCGGACGGGCAACTGGAACTGGCTTGTATCGGCTTTCGCTGCGCAGTCGATGCCCTTTACGAGGACGTGGTGTTCCCGCCCCCCGCCAATCCGTCCGCCGCCTGATCAGGGGCGGACACGGGATCTGACGACCAGGCTAACTTCCTCATCCTGCTCAATCAGGCAGCCTTTTTTCTGGTCAGGGAGTGTTCTCACCTTCAATGAGCTTTGCCCCAAGGAGAGCCTGCTCGATCAAGGATTCCGGTAACTTGTAAAGTCTGGCTCACCTCTTTGCATGTCTTGAAAACTGAATCCTCATAATTCTCTTGCTGTTAGACGTGATTTTTATCCTGACTGGATACTAATTGACGCCCGCGGCTTAGCGGACATATGCGACCTGCACCGCCTCCTGCCCCAAGAGTTGGCGCAAGCGTTTGATCAGGTCGTCAGTCGGTTTGACCCGCCAGTCTTCACCCAGGACGAAGCGGCCCTGGGCGGCTGGCGACCGGTATTCCAGGTGGACGGCCAGCCTGCCGCCGCGGCAGGAACCGAGGATCTCCCAGAGTTGCTGGACCAGGTCAAGGCCTTTCTTATGCCGCTTGGCCATGCCGAGGGCCAGCCGGAGGAACAGATGGTCAGCGCTCCCCTCACGCGCCTGCTCCAGGGTCTGAACCTCGCTGGCGCGGAAGGACCAGGAATCGCGAAACTCATCGAAGTTCAGGGTGCCGCCGATGACCAGAATCCGGTCAACCGCCAGCAGGTCCCGGACCTGCTCGTACAGCTCGGAAAAGACGGTGACCTCGATGCGCCCGGTGCGGTCATCCAGGACCAAGGACGCCATGCGCC
Organism: Gammaproteobacteria bacterium; assembly: GCA_019136395.1. The sequence continues at coordinate 1,745 of JAGVUH010000301.1, read as the reverse complement.
CCCGTTGGGTCTTGCCATGCCGAACCGACACCACCAGGCCGGCGACGGTGCGCTTATCCCGCTCGCCCCGACCCTTGGGAGTGGCGATTAATTCATTGAGGCGGGTGCCCATGAGGGCGTTCAGCTCCGCCTCATAGCGGTTGACCGGGTGACCGGTGAGGTACAGGCCCAGGGTCTCCTTCTCACCCTGAAGGCGCGCCTCCTCCTCCCATTCGGGCCAGACCCGGCCGGCGAGTTGCGGATCCAGGCCGGTGGCCACCGTCTCCGCCATGCCGAACAGATCCCCCTGACCCGCGGACTGGGTGGCCTTGTGCTGCTCCGCCAAACGAATGGCCAGGGGCAGGTGCTCCATCAGGGTCGCCCGGTTGGCGCCCAGTTCATCTAGGGCCCCGGAGCGGATCAGGGCCTCCAGCACCCGCCGGTTCATCTTCTGCAGGTCCATACGCCGGCAGAAGTCCCAGAGGTCCCGGAAGGGACCGCCAAGGCGCCGCGCATCCATCAGGGCGAGGATGGCGCTCTCCCCCACCCCCTTGATGGCCCCCAGGCCATAGACGAGGGTACGGTCGTCGGCGATGGTGAAGCGCCATTCGGAGGCGTTCACCGCCGGCGGGCGCACCTCCAGCTTCATGGTCCGGCACTCGTCGATCAGGGTCACCACCTTGTCGGTGTTGACCATGTCGGCGGTGAGAACCGCGGCCATGAAAGCAGCGGGATAATGGGCCTTGAGCCAGAGGGTCTGGTAGGAGACCAGGGCGTAAGCGGCGCTGTGAGATTTATTAAATCCATACCCGGCGAACTTATCCATCAAGTCAAAGATGTAAGTCGCTGTCTTGCCGTCAACGCCCCGCTGGGCGGCCCCAGCCTCGAAGACGGCCCGCTGCTTGTCCATCTCCGACTGCTTCTTCTTGCCCATGGCGCGACGTAGCAGGTCGGCACCACCCAGGGAGTAGCCGGCCAGGACCTGGGCGATCTGCATCACCTGTTCCTGATAGAGGATGACGCCATAGGTGGGCTTGAGGATGGGCTCCAGATCAGGATGGGGGTAGGCCACCGCCGCCTCGCCGTGCTTGCGGGCAATGAAGTCGTCCACCATGCCAGACTGGAGAGGGCCGGGGCGGAACAGGGCCACCAGGGCGGTCATGTCGTCGAAGGAGTCCGGGCGCAGCTTTTTGATCAGCTCCTTCATGCCCCGCGATTCAAGCTGGAAGACGGCGGTGGTCTCGCAGCGCTTGAGCAGGGCGAAGGCCTCCGGGTCCTTGGGGTCGATGCGGGTGATGTCGATGGGGGAATCGCCGGCCTGGGCGCGCCGCTCGTTGATGGTCTTGAGCGTCCAGTCGATGATCGTCAGGGTACGCAGGCCGAGGAAGTCGAACTTGACCAGGCCCACCTGCTCGACGTCGTCCTTGTCGAACTGGGTCATGAGGTTGGTGCCGCCCGGTTCGCAGTAGAGGGCGGCGAAGTCCGTCAGGCGGGTCGGGGCTATGACCACGCCACCGGCGTGCTTGCCGGCGTTGCGCGCCAGGCCCTCCAGTTTGCGCGCCATGTCGAGGATGGCCCGCACCTCCTCGTCCTCGGCGTAGGCCTTGCGCAGGTCCTCGCCTTCTTCCAGGGCCTTGTCCAGGGTCATGCCCAGCTCGAAGGGCACCATCTTGGCGATGCGGTCCACCATGCCATAGGGGTGGCCCAGCACCCGGCCCACGTCGCGCACCACCGCCTTGGCCGCCATGGTGCCGAAGGTGATGATC
>JAGVUH010000617.1 GCA_019136395.1 Gammaproteobacteria bacterium | reverse complement strand
CCCCTTTCTGGGTGGCGAGGGCGGCCTCGTCACCCTCGTGCTGCTGCTTGAGCTGGGCGATGAGGGCTTCCGCCTCCTGCTTCTCGGCGGCGTGACTGGCGGCATCGGCTTCGATCCGCTCCTTGAGTTGGGCGATCAGGGCCTCGGTCTCGCTCTTGTGGGCGCCGTGGATGGCGAGGGCCTCCTCTAGACGGGCGGCGGTGGCCTTGAGGTTGCCGTCGGCGGTGGTGAGGGCGGCCTCATGCTCCTGGCGGAGGGCGGCCAGGGCCTCGCGCTCCGCGGTCAGGGCGGACTCGGTGGTCTGGATCTTGACGGTGGCCGCGCTCAGGGCTTCTTTCAGTTCTTCGTTCTTCTGCTTGGTCTGGGTCAGGGTCTCATCCAGGGTGGCGAGATTGTTGCGCTCGGCCTCCAGGGACTGGCGGGTGTTGATCAGTTCACCCGTGACGGCCTGGAGGCGGTGCTCGAAGGTCTCCATCAGGGCCGCCCGGTCCGGCTCGCTGCCCACCAGCAAGGTGCGGTATTTGACCACTTCGGCGGTCAGGTCATCGGTGACCTGGAGGATGTGGGCCTCATGGTCGGCGGCGGCCTGGGTGGCGGCTTGTTTCAGGTTCTCGATCTCCTCACCCGCGGCCTGGAGCCGTTGCTGGAGTTCGGCCTGCGTGGCCTCGGACTGGGTGCGCAGACTGGCGAGATGGGCCGCCTGTTCCTCCTGCTTGGCCTGGGCTTGTACCTTGAGCTCCGCCTGGGCCTTGGCCGCCTGGTCGAGGTCGCCAAGGAGGGCGGTTTCCCGCGCCTTGTGCTGGTCGATGGCGGTCGCCAGTTGCCCCTTCAGGTCGGACTCCTGGGCCCGATGCTGGTCGATGGTGGTGGCGAGCTTTTCCTGGAGGCCGGTATGCGCCACCTGGGACGCGGTGAGGGCCTCGCCCTTGGCGCGGATCTCCGCCTGGTGGGCATCCAGTCGCGCCTGGGTGTGCTGGTAATACCAGGCCAGCAGGGCGATCAGGCCGATGGTGAGAACGGCCAGCATGAGGGTCCAGGTACGAAAGGGCGAGGCGGGCTGGGTATCTGACATCGTCTTCCTCCGCGGCGGTGTTGCCGTGATTTATTCGGTTTTGTCCCTGGATGGGGAGGAGGAGAACAGTTTATCCCAAGGCCCGCGGGTCGGGGCAGGGATTATTGCTGGGCCCACCGGCGGACAAAATTGTGCCGGCCCCGCTAATGACAGGGCCGTCCCTGCCAGGCAAAATATTCCGCTGTACCAAGACATCGTTTAAGCGCCGCTCCGCCCCGTGCCGGGTGGGGCGGTTTTTGTTCTCAGCGGGCCACAGCGGGGATCATCGCCATGCGTCAGTTCGTCAAGTCGTTCGCCTGGATCGCCCTTCTCCCCTCCCTGGCCGCCCCCCTGGCGGCGGGCGCGGCGGAAGAGGTGGTGCACATCTACAACTGGAATGACTACTTCGCCGAGGATACCCTGTCCGGCTTCCAGGCGCGCACCGGCGTCCGGGCGGTGCTGGATCTTTACGATAGCAACGAGATCCTCGACGCCAAGCTGCTGGCGGGCTCCAGCGGCTACGACCTGGTCTTCCCCACGGCCCTGCCCTTCGCCGCCCGCCAGATCAAGGCCGGCATTTATCAGCCCCTGGACAAGTCCAAGCTGCCGGGCCTGAAGCACCTTGACCCGGAGATCCTCAAATCCCTCCAGGTGATCGACCCGGGTAACCAGTATCTGGTCCCCTACATGTGGGGCACCACCGGTCTGGGCATCAACGTCGACAAGGTCAAGGCCGCCCTGGGTGAGGAACCGGTGGCGAGTTGGGCCCTGGTCTTCGACCCCGAGAAGGCCAAGAAGCTGGCCGGCTGCGGTCTGACCCTGTTCGACGATCCCACGGAGGTCTTCGCCGCCGCCCTGACCTATCTGGGCAAGGACCCCAACAGCCGTGACAAAAAGGACCTGGAGGCCGTCCAGAACCTGATCAAGGCCGTGCACCCCTACATCCGCTACTTCCATACCTCCCAGGTCATCAGTGACCTGGCCAATGGTGATACCTGCGTCGCCATGGGTTACTCCGGCGATGTCCTGCAGGCGCGGGACAAGGCCGTGGAGGCCGGGAACGGGGTCAAGGTGGCCTACCTGGTCCCCAAGGAAGGCGCCGTGCTCTGGGTGGATGTCATGGCCATTCCCAAGGATGCCCCCAATCCGGCCCAGGGTCTGGCCTTCATCGAGTACCTGCTCGATCCCAAGGTCATTGCCGCAGCCTCCAACTTCGTCAACTACGCCAATCCCAACCTGGCGGCGACCGAGTTCCTCGACGAGGGGGTACGCCAGGACCCCGGCATCTATCCCTCTCCGGAGACCCGCGCCCGGCTCTTCACCCTCAAGGAACCCAGTGACAAGGAGATGCGCGAGCTCAATCGCATCTGGACCCGGCTCAAGGCCAATCGCTGACGCGGCGCCGAGCTGACCTGATGGCCAGTTTCGTCGCCGAGGGCCAGGGCAGCCACAGCGGACAGATCGGCCAGGGCGGCCAGGAGGGTCTGGCGGCCTGGCAGGACCCGACCGCCAAGCCCTACGTGCGCATCGAGGGCGTGAGTCGCCACTTTGGCGAGGTCCACGCCCTCAATGACGTCAGCCTGGATATCTACCAGGGGGAGTTCTTCTCCCTCCTGGGTGGCTCGGGGTGCGGCAAGTCGACCCTGCTGCGGCTCCTCGCCGGCCTGGATACCCCGACCAGGGGTCGGATCTGGATCGATGGCGTGGATGTCACCGCTATCCCCGCCTACCGCCGTCCCGTGAACATGATGTTCCAGTCCTACGCCCTCTTTCCGCACATGACCGTCGAGGCCAACGTCGAGTTCGGGCTGCGTCAGGAGAGGATGCCCAAGGCCGAGCGCGCCGAGCGGGTGGGCGAGATGCTTGACCTGCTGCACATCGGTGAGCTGCGCAAGCGGCGGCCGGACCAGCTCTCCGGCGGCCAGCGCCAGCGCGTCGCCCTGGCCCGCTCCCTGGCCAAGCATCCCAAGCTGCTGCTGCTGGACGAGCCCCTGGGGGCGCTGGACAAGAAGCTGCGGACCCACACCCAATTCGAACTGGTCAAGCTCCAGGAGCGGATCGGCATCACCTTCGTCACCGTCACCCACGACCAGGAAGAGGCCATGACCATGTCCAGCCGCATCGCGGCCATGGACGCCGGTCAGATCATCCAGGTCGACACCCCGGGGGCTATCTACGAGTATCCCAACTCCCGGATGGTGGCGAGTTTCATCGGCTCGGTGAACCTCTTCGAGGGCAAGGTGTTTGGCCGCGAGGACAACGATATCCTGGTGGCGGGGGACGATTTCCTGGTCATGCGGCTGCGATGCCTGCAGCCCCTGTCACTGGGCACGCCGGTCACCGTCGCCGTCCGCCCGGAGAAGATGCGCCTGTGCCCCGAGTGCCAGGGCCCGGGCGATAACCGGGTCACGGGCCGGGTGGAGGACATCGCCTACCTGGGCAATGTCTCCATCTACCACGTCCGCGTCTCGCCGACGCAGGTGGTGACCATGACCCTGGCCAACATGCAACCGCGCACCGAGCAGATGCTGACCTGGGGGCAGGAGGTGACCATGACCTGGTCGCCGGTCTGCGGCGTGGTCCTGACGGAGTAGCCCGATGGTTGGGCCAGGGGTCCGACCGATGGTCTTGCGGGGCCGGTGGCCAGAGCGAAAGAGGGGACGATCATGACGCAAACGGTGGCGGGAGAAAGCGAGGCCGGCATCCAGGCCCCGGTCCCCAACGACATTCGCCTGCGCCGTTGGCTGAGTGCACGCTGGCGGCCCGGGCGCTGGGTGAACATCGGCGTGCCCTACTTCTGGCTGCTGCTGTTCTTCTTCCTGCCCTTCGTCATCGTCTTCCAGATCAGCCTGGCGGAACCCCAGATCGCCCAGCCGCCCTATACGGCCCTCACCGAGTGGGTGGACGAGGCGGTGCTTCAGGTCCGCCTCAACCTCGGCAACTTCACCCTGGTGGTGGAGGACGAGCTTTATCGCGCCGCCTTCCTCAATTCCCTCTGGGTAGGGCTGGTCAGCACCCTGGGCTGCCTGCTCATCGGCTACCCCATGGCCTACGCCATCGCCACCGCGCCGGAGCGCTGGCGGGTGCCCTTGCTGATGATGATCATCCTGCCCTTCTGGACCTCCTTCCTGATCCGCGTCTATGCCTGGATTGGCATCCTCAAGGGCAACGGCCTGCTCAACAATTTCCTCCTGGCCCTGGGGCTGATCGACGAACCCCTGGCCATCCTCCATACCCAGACGGCGGTCTACATCGGCGTCGTCTATTCCTACCTGCCCTTCATGGTCCTGCCCCTCTACGCCAATCTCAGCCGCCTGGACATGACCCTGCTGGAGGCGGCGGCGGACCTGGGCTGCCGGCCCTGGCGGGCCTTCCTGCGCGTGACCTTGCCCCTGTCCCTGCCGGGCATTCTGGCCGGCAGCTTGCTGGTCTTCATCCCAGTGGTGGGCGAGTTCGTCATCCCCGACCTCCTGGGCGGGCCGGATTCCCTCATGGTCGGGCGCATGCTCTGGACCGAGTTCTTCTCCAACAAGGACTGGCCCCTGGCCTCGGCCCTGGCCCTGGTCCTGCTGGCCCTGCTGGTGGTGCCCTTCGTCGCCCTGCAACGCTGGCAATCGCGCCTGGAGGGTGCGCGATGAAGACCCGGCGCTGGCCCCTCTATAGCCTGCTGGCCTTTGGCTACGCCTTCCTCTACGTGCCGGTGCTGTTGCTGGTCGTCTACTCCTTCAACGCCTCGCGCCTGGTGACCGTCTGGGGTGGTTTCTCTACCCACTGGTATGGGGAACTCCTGAATAACACCCAGATCCTCGATGCCGCCTGGCTGAGTATCCGCATCGCCACGGTCAACGCCACCCTGGCGACGGTCCTCGGTACCCTGGCGGCCATGGCCCTGGTGCGGGGTGGACGCTTCCGCGGCCGCGGGGGCTTCGAACTGCTGCTCACCGCCCCCCTCGTCATGCCCGAGGTCATCGTCGGCCTGTCCCTGCTGCTGCTGTTCGTCGCCATGCAGCATAGCATCGGCTGGCCCGATGGCCGCGGCTTCACCACCATCACCATCGCCCACATCACCTTCAGCATGGCCTACGCCACCGTGGTCATCCGCGCCCGCCTGGCGCAGATGGACCGCTCCCTGGAGGAGGCGGCCATGGACCTGGGCGCCCGGCCGATCGTGGTCTACCTGCGTGTCACCCTACCGCTCATCGCCCCGGCCCTGCTCTCCGCCTGGCTGCTGGCCTTTACCCTGTCCCTGGATGACCTGGTCATTGCCAGCTTCGTCGCCGGTCCCGCCTCCACCACCCTGCCCATGGTGGTCTATTCCAGCGTTCGCCTGGGCGTCTCGCCCCAGATCAATGCCCTGGCCTCCCTGATCCTGCTCTTCGTCTCCCTGGCGGTGATCGTCGCCGGCCTGGCCTTGGCGCGGAAGCGGGATTGAGGTGAGGCTTCTTCGGGCTGGTGGTTCCCACGCTGAACGTGGCGCTGACCTCATTGCCTTGGAGTTGATGGATGACGCTGGATAGAAGGCAATTTCTTCACCTGGCGGGTCTGACCACCTTGGGAGGGGCCACGGGAGCCGTCGGTCTGGGCGCTAGCCTGACCGGCTGCGGCAACCAATCCCACGCCATCACGGCCACGCCGATCCGCTACCTGCGCCTGGCCGGCTGGTTCGATGCCGCTAATGCCGTCCTCATCGGTCGTACGGCCGCGGAGTCCGTCGAGGGCTTCTCCCAGCGCGATGCCCTCCTCAACGCCTTGGGCGACCTGGACATCCCCGTCCTTTACGACCTCGACATCGGCCATCTACCGCCGCAGCTCATGATGATCAATGGTGCCCTCGCCAGCTTGCGCTTTGGCCCCGGGGAGTGGCGAATCGACCAGACCCTGGCCTGAAGGGCGACTGCTTAGGCTGCCTCAGGCCAGCCGGGTAAGTTAGGCATACCCCGTGGACTTGCCCAGGGCCCCCCCGGGCGCTTCGTTTTCATGGCTGGCCGGATAGCCAGTCTGAAACAGCAGGGCGTCACTTGCGCTGTCCTTGACATCGAAGCTCGATAGCCGTGTCAGGTAGTTCTGGCACTGGACCCGATCCGGGGTGATCCAGTTGCCCTGCGTGAGCGTCACAAGCTCACCGGGGGAGGGGTGCGGCTAGTTCGGACATCAGGTGGGCCAAACCACATCCTCGTAGAGATCGGAGAGCGTCACCCGGAGATCCAGTCCGCCGCAGACAAAGGTCAGGACCCCGCCATCCTTGATCTCATGAAGCCAGCCGCCATCGGCTTCCCGACGGTAGACTTCCACCAGTTGCCGGTCCTGAGCCAGTAGAAGGTAGTAACTCAGGGTTGGCAATGACCGATAGGCGAGCAACTTCTCACGCCGGTCGGTCACTTCGGTCGACGGGGAGAGGACCTCGGCGATGAGGCAGGGCGCGGTTTTGTACAGGGGCTCCCTGTCGG
>JAGVUH010000368.1 GCA_019136395.1 Gammaproteobacteria bacterium | reverse complement strand
CCAAGCGGTGAATATGATCAGTCGCGTGGCGGCCTGCTTCGCCGGCGTGCCGGTGGTGGTGGTGACCGACAGCTGGTTCGGTAACAATGGCTTGTTCAAGCCGCTGCGCCTGGCCTTGGGCGGGCGCGTGCAGCTGCTCTCGCGCCTGCGCGTGAATGCCGCCCTGTTCGCCCAGCCGACGCCGTGCCTGGGCCAGGCCGGACGGCCGCGCAAGTATGGCGAGCACCTGGGTTCGGCCGCCACCTTGGCCGCCAGCCGGCGCGCCCAGGCGCAGACGTATGCCGTGCCGGTCTACGGTGCCGTGCGCGCGGTGCTCGCCGCCGACCAGGTGGTGATGCTCAAGACCCTGCGCTGCCCGGTGCGCGTGGTCTGGGTCTATCGCCAGACGCAATGGGTGGCGCTGATGACGACCGCGCTCGACCTCAGCGTTGAACAGGTCGTGGAATATTATGCCGCGCGCTGGAAAATCGAAGCCGGGTTCCGTGAGATCAAACAGGAGATCGGCAGCGCCGCGTCGCAAACCCGCTGCCCTGATGCGGTCAGCAATCACCTGCACTTCTGCATGGCCGCCACGACCATCACTTGGCTCTATGCCGCCCATCTCCCACAGGCACCCAAGCGCCGCTACGCCGCACAGCGCACCACCGAATTCGCCTTCGCCGATGTGCGCCGGATGCTCGCCATGGCGCTCGACGGGGAGGGTTTTGGTCTCGATTGCCCTCCCACGGGCAAACCACCCGCAAATCCACTGATCGCCGCTGTGCTGCGACTCGTGGCCTGACGGAAACTACGAAACTTCAGCTTGATTTGTCATCCGCTCGGAATTTCTGGCAGCTCGATGTGGACCTGTAAGGGCAATGAGGTCTGAACCTCAGCAGAAGGTATCTCCACCGCCACGGGGCTGACCGGGTCCAGGGCCTCCTGTTCCAGGGGGAGCAGACCCTGGTGCAGCCACCTTCTGGCCAGGTCGCCAACGACGCCGGCCGTGGCCGCGGCCAGTTGCAGGGCGCGGAGTTCGTCGCGGGTCCAGCCGCGCGCCTGGGCGGGGGAAGGGGAGCCGTCGACGCTGGTTCGCCTTGGGCCAGTGCCGGAGCCAGGGCTGGGGCTCATGGTAGGGCTGGGGGTTGGGCCACGGAAGGAGCGCCGGCTCACCTCCACTCCGGTGCTGATGCCGGGGCTTCGGCTTTGATCCAGACCGGCGCGGTTGGCCAGCCCCCCCGTGGCGGCGGCGGGGGCCGGCTCCGCCATGAGATGGGGCAGCACCGGGTGACGGCTACAAGCGGCGGCGATCCGGGCATAGATGCGCAGCCCGCCCAGATCACGGTCGCCCCAGTGATAGCAGGGGCAGCCCGCCGGCAGGCACTCATCGAGCAGGCCCAGGACGCGCACCAGGGCCGGGGCGGGAAAACCGGCGGTATAGACGACGATGCCCTCGTCCCGCACCTCCCGGACCTGGCGCTGAAAGCTGGCCAGGTTTTCGATGGTCAGCAGGTAAGGTACCTGGGCGCTGGCCTGGACCCGGTTCACAGCATCGGGCGACAGGGCGACGAAGGGCCGCAGGGGCGTCAGGTCCCAGTCCTCGCCGCCGTAGTCCAGCACTAGGGGACCCTTGAGGAACAGTGGCGGCGGGAACTTCTCCAGCCCCAGCACCCGGAAGAGGTCGACATCCTCCTGCCATGGGGCCCAGTCCGGGTTGTGGCGCAGCAAGGGACCGAGGCGGCCCAGCAGGGCCTCAAGGGCCTTGGAGTTGCCCAGCAGCCGGACGCTGAACCGCCGCAGATCCAGACCCTCCTGTTCCCCCGCCGCGATGGCGCGGGCGGCCTTGAAGAGATTGACGGCCGTGGCCGGTTCGGTGCCGGCGATGCGATAGGGCGCACCGCCCCGACGCCACTGACGCAGGGCATCGGCGTAGGCGTCGCGCAGCCAGCCGGGGGCATCGACCATGAGGTGATCGAGCCCTTGCAGGATGGCGCGCGCCTGAGTGGCGGCCCGGGAGACCCCCAGCCAGGCCGCCAACTGGTCGGGGTCGCGGATGCGGATGCGCCGCAGGTCCTGTGCGGCTGGACCCCGGCCCCATTCCAGGACAACGCCACCGGCGGCCTGGGCATTTTGCAACAGGGCGTGGAGGGCGTCGCGTTCGCTCAGGTCCCGCAGGGCGAAGTAGGCGTGGGCGGAGCGTTCGCCGATGGGCACGGAGTCACGCCCGCCCCGGTCCACCTGGGCCAGGAGCTTGAGCAGCAGGGCGCGGGCGACCTGGGCGGGGGTTTCGCGGCTCATTGGTCAGGGCGGGGCACGGGGTTGTCGGCGGCCAGGGCCTGGCGGGCGGCAGCCTTGATTTGCTCGGTGTCGATGTGGACGCTGCCGCCGTCGCGATAGACGTTGACGATGGTGTCCACGTGTTCGGCGATCTGCCCGTATTTCTCGTCCGGGGCGGCGAGCAGCACCTGCAGGCCCAGTTCGTCAAGGAAGCCCAGGGCGCTCACCGTGTTCTGCAGGTCGAGTTTGGAAAAGGCCTCGTCGAAGACGGCCAGGGCCATGCCACCCCGCGGGCGACCGTCCTGATCCCGCTCGATCCGGTAGGCGGCGGCCAGGGCGGCGCCGATGGCGACGTAGAAGGGTGACTGGTGCTCGCCGCCGGAGCCCTTGCCCAGGCGCCGGGACAGGAGTTCCGGGTTGCCGCCACCCTCCTTGTCATCGCTCATGCGCACATCGAAGTGGTAGTACTGGCGGTAATCCGCCAGGCGCTCGTCCCAACCGCCGGTGCGGCCCTCGCCCCCGGCGGCCTCCATGAGCAGGTCGCGCACCCGGGCGATGGCGGCGCGGTGAGGGTGATTGGGGTCGCTGGCGGCGTCGAAGAGACCGCCGACATCCCCGCCCTGTTCCGGGCTCCAGGCCAGTACCCAGTCGAGAATATCCCTGAGATCCGGCGCGGGTTGTTTGACGAAGCTGTAGTACTGACCGTGGAAGGGGCGGCTGCGCAGGCTGCGATTGAGCTCGCGGCGGCTCTCCTCCAGCGTCTGGAGATTCTCCTGGAGCTTGCCGACAAAGTCGGCGCGGAAGGCGAACTCCGCCTCGCGCAGGGCGTTGTCGGCCTCGGTGACGTAGCGGGCCAACTGGGTCTCACGGACCTGGGTAAGTTCCCGCGCCACCCAGGCGGCCAGGCCTGCGTGGTCATCGGCGGCACCGAGGGCGGGGCGCTGGTCCGGGGACCAGGCGGCCCAGTAATTGGCCAGGTCCTCCCGGGCCTTGAGCCGGTGGTTGAAGGCGGATTTTTCCTGGACGCCGGCGCGGCGGCCGGCCTCACTCCCTAGGGCGCGCCAGGCGTCCGGGTCCTCCGCGGCGAAGACCGCCCGGGCCTGGAGTTCCTCCAGGCGCTCCGCGGCCAGGGGGGCATCGAAGCCAGGGGTTTGTCGGATGGCGCGGCGGCGCTCGGCGACGGCCTGGGACGCCTCTTCCAGACTGGCGAGGCTGGACTCCAGGGCCTGGCGCCTCAGCTCGCGGTCGGTGGCCTCCCGCGTCGCCTGGTTCCGGGCGCTGGCGAGATCCTCGCGAGCCGCCTTGTGGCGCTCGACCTCCGCCACGAGACCCTGATAGGCATCGTCGCTAAGCAGGGCCTGCACCTCGGCGGTCAGCCGAGCCAGTTCGCCCTGGGTTCGCTCGCGCTGCGCCACCAGGGTCACCAGGTCGGGAAAGGCGCCCAGCCGGTCGTGAAAAGGCATGAGCTGGCCTTCCCGCAGGTCCTGGACGACCCGCTTGTCTTGCTGCTTGCGGTAGTGGGCCTCGCCCTCGCGGGTGAACTGGTCCTTCAGCACCTGAAGCCTCAGGCGGCGGGCCTCGCGCCCCAGCATGGGCTCCACCGGCGTCAGGCGCGACACGGCGCCTCCGGCGGCGAGCATGCCATCGGCGGTGATGGCGCACTCCTGACCCAGCAGCTCGTCCTCGCTGTCCACCCGCTGCACCCGGTCCGCGCGCCGCCGGATATAGGCCAGGGCATGGGGATCCGCGCTCACCGCCATCGCCGCCAGACTGCCGGGGCTGGCCGGGCCTGACCAGACGGCGGTCCCGAGGGTGTTGATCACCCGGCTGCCGTGGATGTCCCGGCGCCGGCCCTCGCGCCGATAGAGACCGATGGCCTCGCGCACCTGGTTCGGCTCCACCAGCAGGGCCTCGCGGTGGCCACCGAGGAATGCCTCCAGGGCCTCGCGCCAGCCCTCATCCGCCACGTCCACCCGGTCGCAGAGCGGCACGGCGCGGATGCCGTGTTCGCCGAGGAGGGCGATGAGGCGCAGGGTGGCGGGCCGCAGGTCGCTCTCGCCCCGTTCCAGGCGGTCGATGCGGGCGCGCAGTTCCTGGAGGGCCAGATCCATCTCCCGTTCCTCGACGACCAGTTGGTCGTAGCGCTCCCGCAGCCGCTCCAACGCCGCCGCCAGCCGCGGCGCCAGCCGGTCGAGGGCGGCCATGACCGCGGCGGGGTCCTGGGGCCAGACCGCCGTCAGCAGGCCTTCGTCCCGGCGCAGCAGGGGGGGCAGGGTTTGCAAAGCCTGGACCAGGGCGGGGTCGTCGAGGTGGCCAGCCTGGTCAAGCAGGCGGTGGATGGCGCCCAGGGCCAGGCGGGCCTGGTCGATAACCTGGTTGACCTCGTTGAGGGTCTTGCCCGCCGCCTGATGCTCGGCCTGGAGGCGCTCCCGGCGCTGCTCCAGGTTGGTGGCGGCCAGGCGGCGGTTGGCCTCGGTGAGGGCGACGTCCGCCGCGTGCCATTGCCGGTCCAGGTCCTCGATGTGGCGCTGGAGCCGGCCGAGTTCGCTGGTCACATGGTCCAGCGCCTGGCGCTGGGGTTCCAGTTCGGCCTCCCGGGCATTGAAGGCCACCTCCTGCTCCACCCAGCGCCAGGCCAGGCCCAGGCGCTCGGCCTGGTCGGCGCGCCGGTAGCCCTGATCGAGGGCAACCAGGGCCTCCTCGCGCTGGCGGGCCTCGCGGGTGCGGGTCTGGATATCCCGGTAGTGATGCAGGGCCTGCTGCAGGGAACGCACCTGGATGGGACGCTCCTCCAGGATGTGGGTGCGCACGAAGTCCGAGACGTTGCGGATGGGGGCGAAGGTGATGGCGTTGCGGAAGGCGCGCAGGAAGTGCGTCGGGTCTATGGATCGCCTTCCGTCGTAGAGTATGTGGCACAGTTCCTCGTGATATTTGCCGACCTGGGCGTGGACCTGGAGGCGCTCGCCGAGGCGCTGGCGCAACTCCTCGCGCAGCCGTTTCCACGGCTTGGGCACCGCGCCCAGGGGCCCGCGGTCCACCAGGTCCGACAGCACCAGGTCCAGACCGGGGGCGATGAAGCGCCCGTCGATCACCTCCTGGGCCTCTTCGAGGCGGGCATGCAGGGCCAGGCCGAGGCTGATGGCCTCGCCGCTCACGTCGTCGCGAAAGACCAGGGTCAGGTAGCTCAGGGCCTGCTCGCGGGGGCGGAATTCCAGCGACAGGTCCGGATTGCTGGGGTCGCGCACCACCCCCAGGCAGTAGTCGCGCAGGCTGCGGGTGCTCTTCTCCCCGGCGCTGGCATTGGGGTTCCACCAGCGCTTGTCGCCCCCAACCAATACCGCCTGGATGGCGTCCAGCAGGGAGGACTTGCCCGAGGCGTTGGGACCGATCACCGCCGTGTGGCCCTGCAGTTCGATGCTGGCCTGTTCCAGGCGGTACCAGTTGATGAGCAG
>JAGVUH010000618.1 GCA_019136395.1 Gammaproteobacteria bacterium | reverse complement strand
CCCACCGCATCAACCGCGGTGAGCTGCCCCTGGCCCCGCCCAAGGGCGAGACCAGCGACTTCTACCTCATCCACGCCGAGACCCCCGAGGACATCGCCACCAAGCTGATGGCCAGCGTCACCGAACGCCTCCCGCGGACCTTCGGCCTCGACCCGGTGCGGGACATCCAGGTCCTGACCCCCATGAACCGTGGCGGCCTGGGGGTCAGGGCCCTCAACGCCGAGCTCCAGGCCCGGCTCAACCCCGATCGCCAGCCGCGCGTCGAGCGCTTCGGCACCACCTTCGCCCCCGGCGACAAGGTCCTGCAGCGGGTCAACAACTACGACAAGGAGGTCTTCAACGGCGACATCGGCTGGATCAGCAACCTGGACCCGGAGCAGGGCACCCTCACCGTGGACGTCGATGGCCGACTGGTGGAGTACGAGTTCGCCGAACTCGACGAGCTGTCCCTGGCCTACGCCGCCAGCATCCACAAGTCCCAGGGGTCAGAGTACCCGGTGGTGGTCATCCCCCTGGCCATGCAGCACTTCACCCTGCTGGAGCGCAACCTGCTCTACACCGCCGTGACCCGCGGCCGCCGCCTGGTGGTGGTCATCGCCGAGCCCAAGGCCCTGGCCATCGCCGTCAGGCGCCGGGAGTCACGCCAGCGCATCACCCGGCTACGGGAGCGGTTACTGGCGGGCTAAGGTCGGCCGGCCGATCACGGCGGATATTGCCGATATAGCCATTACCGGTTAGCGCCACGGCCAGTCAGTTTCCGGTCGGGCGGACAGGGGAGGGTCGGGTGGCGTCTGGCGGGGGTGTCAACCGCAAGGATGCGGTTGCCAAGCCTCCATGGACGGATTCACGGCGTCCCCCGTCAGACGCCACCCGACCCGGCATCCTTGCGCCACCGCCTCACCAGCCGGGGCAGGAAGGCCAGGGCCGCCAGCAGGGCCAGGGCGATGAGGACCTTGTGCACCAGGCCCTCCCCCCCGACCGCGGCCTCGCGGCCGGCGTAGCCTAGCCAGGTGAAGGCGAAGGCCGGGGGCGCCATGCAGATCGCCGTGGTCAGCAGGTAGGGCAGGAAGCGGATGCGGGTGACCCCCAAGGCGTAATTCATCAGGAAGAAGGGAAAGAGCGGCACCAGGCGGACGAAGGCGACGAAGCGCCAGCCTTCGGCCTCCACCCCCCGCACCAGACGCTCCAGCAGGCCGCGGTTGCTGGCCTGCACCCAATCGGCGGCCAGGTAGCGGGCAATCAGGAAGGCCAGACCAGCGCCGATCGTTGACCCGGTGAGATTGAAAAGGGTCCCCCAGAAGGGGCCGAAAAGGGCGCCACCGGCCAGGGTCAGGATGGCGCCAGGGAGGAGCAGGACGGTGGTCAGGGCGTAGAGGGCCATGAAGAGCAGTGGCCCCACGGGCCCGGCGGCGTCCAGCCAAGCCGCCAGGGCCTCGGCCTCGAAGTGCTCGCGCTGGCTCAGGAGCAGGGCGCCCCCCACGACCAGGGTTAGGAGCAGCCAGGGGCGCGCCCCCATCCTCACCGCGCTTGACTGGGAGCCAGGTGGCCCCGGCGGGCGCGGGGCCGCGTAACCGTGGAGGCCGCCGTTCGCGTGAATGTCTCGATAAATTGTTTCATTTGCCGCCTCAATCCTTCATGGCGTCGATCATCAGCGCCTTGGCCTCCCGGTAGTCCTGGTTCGCCTCCTGCATCATCTCCTCGGCGGCCTCCAGGGCCTTGAGGGCCTCCTCGATGTCGGTGCCGGCGAGCATTTGCGGAATCTTGGCGATATCCCGCTCGTCGCCCTCCACCAGGCTCATGTTGCCAAGGTCGCCATGCAGCAGGGTCAGGCGGTGCTGGCAGAGGGTGTTGACGTCCTCGTGCTGGCAGGTACAGCTCGCCGCCATGTTGCTGCCCTTGCGCTGGAAGACCACCTCGCAGGGCGCCTCGTCGCCCTGCTGGACCACCAGGCGGATCTTGCGCAGGGGATACTGGAGCTGTTCGTAGGCCTCCACCGCCTTTTTCACCGAGACGTAGAACTCCTGGGTACCGATGGCGGCGGAGAGGCCGACCTTCTCCAGTTGTTCCATGAAGGGCCGGGTGGCGTCGGCGATCTTGACGTCGACCCCGGCCTCCTCGAACTTCCGGTGGAGGTCGGCGAAACGCTGGGCGGCGGTGATGTCCATGTCGGTGATGGCCTGGGCGTCGATGATCACCCACTTGATCGGCGGCTCGGTCTCCGTCACCAGGGTCTCCAGGCGGTCCATGACGTAGCGGGAATTGGCGAATATCAGCGGGCCGTAGAGGCGGTAGATGAGCAGGCCGGGGACGGTCTCGCCGGGGGCCGGGGCGCCGTCGGGGCTGACGATACCCTCGGGCAGGGTGGAGAGGTTGCGGGCGAGCTTGGTGCCGGGACGGATGGCGCCGAGGTCCTGGAACTTGCCGCCGGGGCGGACGCGGCGCAGGACGGCGTCCTTGGGGCGGGCGAATTCGACGATGACGCCGACCAGGGAGATGAGCAGGCCGAAGATGATGCCGGGGACGACGCCGGCGATGAGGATGGCGCTGGTCACCGCCAGGGAGATGAAGAATTCGAAGCGGTCCATGCGGAACAGGTCGCGCAGGGCGGCGATCTCCAGCATGCCGATGCCGGTGACGATGAGGATGGCGCCCAGGGAGACCTTGGGCAGCATGCCGATCAGTTCGGTGAGGAAGAACAGGGACAACAGCAGACCGGCGGCGGCGATCAGTTGCGCCACCTGGGTCTTGCCACCGGTGGAGTCGACGATGGAGGTACGCGATTGGCTGGCGGAGACCGGGAAGCCCTGCAGCAGGCCGGCGCCCACATTGGCGACGCCCAGGGCGGTGAGTTCGGCGTTGGGGGTGATCTCGTAGCGGTTCTTGTTGGCGAAGGTCTGGGCGAGGAGGATGCCATCGGAGAAGGCGAGGAAGGCGATGGCCACCGCCGCCGGGGCCAGGGCGCTGATATCGGAGAAATGGAGAGTGGGGAACACCAGTTCCGGGATGCCGGAGGGGACCTCGCCCACCAGCTTGATGCCCATGGCCTCGAGGCCCATGAACTGGGTGGCGAGGATACCGATGGCGGAGACCGCCAGGGCGCTGGGGACCCGAGGCAGGTGCTTGTTGAGCAGAATGAGGGTCAGGATCATGGCGAAGCCAAAGAGAAAGGTCGGGACGTTCGCCTCGGGTAACTGGGTGATCACCTGCCAGAGCAAGGGGAAAAAGTGTTCGCCGTCGGTATGCACGTCGAACAGCTTGCCAAGCTGGGTGGCGGCGAGGATCAGGGAGGCGCCGTTGAGGTAGCCGATGAGCACCGGGCGGGAGAGAAAGTCGGCGATGACCCCGACCTTGAGCCGGGCGGCGAGGATAAGGACGATGCCGGAGAGGATGCCCAGGGTGGCGGCCAGGGCGGGGATGCGGCTGGGGTCCCCCGCCGCGAGGGGCAGGATGGCGGTACCGGCCAGCAGGCCGATGGCGGCGTCGGGGCCGGCGATGACGTGGCGCGAGGAGGCGAACAGGGCGTAGCCGATGGAGGCGGCGAGGGCGGCGTAGATGCCGGTGATGGGCGGCATGTGCACCAGTTCGGCGTAGGCGATGACCGAGGGGATCATGACCACGCAGGCGGTGATGCCGGCCACGAGGTCGCCGCGCAGCCAGCGGAGCTGGTAGGTGGCCAGGACGGTAAGCAGGGGGATGCCAAGGGAAAATCGGCGACCGGCAACGGTGTTCGTCATTCAGGGCCTCATGGATGGGTGGTCTGCGCCCTTGAGGACGGGGAGTCTTGCGGGCTCTCCGATCCGGTTCGGGAGCAGGAACCCCGGCGCCAGCGGGGTGAGCGCGGCGCGGGCGTCATGCACACGCAACGATAAGGTAATCAACTGGTCATGAAAAGCCGCCAGTGGGGTCAATCCTGCCTGTAAAGGCGGCGTAACGCGATTTCCCCCCGGGAAGGGCGCATCCGGGGGCCTCGGGTCGGGCCGTCAACCAGGGGGATGGGATTATACGGGCCTCAAGGGCCCGGCCTGACGACGTCCCCGCTAGGCGCCAGCCCCTCTGGTGGGAGCGAACCTGCGGTGGCCCTACCGCCGGGGAGCGGTTTTTGCGGGGAGGGGTCCGTTGGAGTAGGCTAACCGCCCTCCCCGCGGCCGCCGACCCGCGACCGCCCGCTCCCAATGCTTACCGTCACCCAGAGGTTCACCGTGGAAAAGGACCTGCGCGAGGCCGCCCTCGACTATCACCGCCGCCCCACTCCGGGCAAGATTTCCGTCACCCCCACCAAGGGGCTGACCAACCAGCGCGACCTGGCCCTGGCCTACTCCCCCGGGGTCGCTGCCGCCTGCGACGCCATCGTCACCGATCCCGCCACCGCCGCGGACTATACCTCCCGCGCCAACCTGGTGGGCGTGGTCACCAACGGCACCGCCGTCCTCGGCCTGGGCGACATCGGCCCCCTGGCCGCCAAGCCGGTCATGGAGGGCAAGGGCTGCCTGTTCAAGAAGTTCGCCGGCATCGACGTCTTCGACATCGAGCTGGAGGAAAAGGACCCTGACCGGCTGATCGAGATCATCGCCGCCCTGGAACCGACCCTGGGCGGGGTCAACCTGGAGGACATCAAGGCCCCGGAATGCTTCTACATCGAGCGCCAGCTCAAGGCGCGGATGAAGATCCCGGTCTTTCACGACGACCAGCACGGCACGGCCATCATCTCCGCCGCCGCCCTGCTCAACGGCCTCAAGGTGGTCGGCAAGGACATCGGGGCGGTCAAGGTGGTCTGCTCCGGCGCCGGGGCGGCGGCCATCTCCTGCCTGGACCTCTGGTGCGAACTGGGGGTGCGCCGTGAGCACGTCACGGTCTGCGACTCCAAGGGCGTGATCTATGTCGGACGGCCCGGGGGGCTGGACGAATCCAAGGCCCGTTATGCCCGGGACACGGCCGCCCGCACCCTGGGCGAGGCCATCGTCGGCGCCGACATCTTCCTCGGCCTCTCCACCGCCGGGGTCCTGAGCCCGGAAATGGTCACGACCATGGCCGACCAGCCCATGATCCTCGCCCTGGCCAACCCCATCCCGGAGATCATGCCCGATCTGGCCAAGGCGGCGCGCCCGGACGCCATCATCGCCACCGGGCGCTCGGACTACCCCAACCAGGTCAACAACGTCCTCTGCTTCCCCTTCATCTTCCGCGGCGCCCTGGATGTCGGCGCCACCAGCATCACCGAGGCGATGAAGATCGCCAGCGTGCACGCCATCGCCGAACTGGCGGAGGCCGAGGTCACCGACGAGGTGGCCCTGGCCTATCCCAACCGGGAACTGACCTTTGGCCCCGACTACCTGATCCCGACCCCCTTCGACCCGAGGCTGATCGTGCGCATCGCCCCGGCCGTGGCCCAGGCCGCCATCGCCTCGGGAGTCGCCACCCGACCCATCAGCGACTGGGAGGCCTATCGCGCCAAGCTCACCGAGTTCATCTACCACACCGGCGTGGGCATGCGCGCCATCTTCCAGGCCGCCCGCCGCACCCCCGGCAAGCGCATCATCTTCGCCGAGGGCGAGGACGAGCGGGTGCTGCGCGCCGCCCAGATCCTCATCGAGGAACGGATCGCCCGTCCCATCCTCATCGGCTGGCCCAGCGTGATCGAATACCGGTTGCAGAAGGCCAAGCTGCGCATGCGCCCGGGCGTTGACTTCGACCTGGTCAACCCGGAATCCGAC
>JAGVUH010000126.1 GCA_019136395.1 Gammaproteobacteria bacterium | reverse complement strand
AGGCATCCGCACTCGTACGCATACGCCAAATGCTGTTAGCAATCTCTGCCGCAATCCCTGGGTTGATAATTTCCGCGCCTAGTAGCAGGTTTTTAACATCCTTCGGCGGGAAGAGTCCGGACTCTTTGGGTATCGCCTCCCAATAAGCGAGTAATTTGTAGCTCTCTTCAGGTGAAAGCATGTCCATGGAGAGCACTACGCGCATGAATTGGGCTTGACCAAAGACCCCGATTTTTTCATAAGCCGCATATTCAGTTGACTCACGCATGCCGATCAAGGCATTTTCGATGCGTGAGAGCGCTTGTGCCCGCATCTTCGGCTTGGAGTCACCATCAGCCCAAGCCAGATAATCACGCAGTCCCAAAGCATAATTTGCATTGATAGCGATCTCCTGGGATAACTCTATAGCTTGGAGAAAATACTTTTCACCTTGGGTTAGTGCCTTTCGCATACTCTTACGTTCCGTCGGATCTGCGGATAACCGGACCTTTTCCAGGTTCCGAAATCCTCCTTCGATCAATCCAAGGTCTGCATAGAGTTTTGGCGCAATATCGCTGTCGATATGATTCAGAATCCGCAGGTAGATTTTACGCGCCTGATCAAAGTCGTGTTGAGTTTGCAGGCATTGGCCCTGCCGCCGATACACCATATTCAACAGGTATTCTTTGTGTTCCTCGTCATACTCGATGGCGGGAAGACGCTCTAATAGCAGGTTGAGTATCGGTAAGGCCGAATCAACTTGGTTATCGCGCCAATAGCGTGTTGCCTGTTCATAGGCGCGCACGGCCAATCGAAAGGCATGTCTGCCCAGTTGTCCTTTCAGTATTGCCATGGCCTCCCTGAAACGCTGAATTTCAAAGAGGTAATCCAGGCAGACATTGGTGATGGCCACCCCGGCACCTTGGGGGCGTTGTACCGTGTCACTGAATTCTTTTGCGTACTTGTCGAGCAAGCCACACAGGGCGACTTGATCCTTTTTTCGCGTCTTTGCCACGAGCAAGCCGGCGAGGTACCATCCCTTGCGTTCGTCATTAAGCTCAGGGCGGTGAAACTGGAGATCTCGGCCGTCCTCGAGTCCATCGAGGAACCCCAATAGATAATAACTTCGCGTGCGAGTGGTATTGAGGGCCACGACCGTTTCGATCAAATCTTCGACAGCAGTGATATCCAGACACCCTTCCTCATGCCCCACCATCGCCACGATCTGATCAATCATGACCCGATCCAAAGTGGTAAAGTCATCCAGAAGCAGGGCCTGATCGGGAGGTTGTGTCAGACTCGTGCTCGGTTCTGGCGCAGTGCTAGTAACTTCCTCTGGCTCATCATCCTTTAAGATAAGGAGTACTTCGGGAATGTTGCTAAAAAGTTTGGTTCCCGTCCGGTATGCGACGAAAAAATAATGCTTAATGTTGGCAAAGGAATGATTCCTGCGCAGCAATCTGCCAGCTTCTACTAAAGTCTGAACTTCCACTGGCTCCGCCTCTTCCAGGAGCATGCCACGTCCGTTATGGGGAATAGACAGATAGTCAAGAAATTCCACCATAATTTCATGGCGGTGGTGTTCGTAGAAGTTTGCAAGCAACGAAGACCAGTCCGACGGCTCAAAAAATGAACGCATGGTCAGCAGTAATTTAGTCACCTGAACTTCAAGGCAAGTTTTTCTCAGACTTTCAGGTCGGTACTTCAGGGTCTTGGCAAATCTTATCAACAAAGCCTTTTGATGATCATTTTTCTTTTCTGGATCGTAAGCTGTCTGCAAAAAGTCGAACACAGCGACTTTTTTTTCGTTCTCGCTTAGTTCACTAAACAGTTGTGACCAACTCGGAGCGGTTATGGTCTTCATTTTATTATGAGTCCAAGTAGTGGTAATGAGACGCTAGGATCTGGAGTGGCAAGAGGGCGAGGATTATTAGGTCCACACGAGGTGTCAGGTAACTGCCGCTCATTCAACATCCGAAATATGAATCGTAATCTGCCGTGTACCCCTTCCTCATGACGGATAAACGTCGGCTTGGCTGTAGCTTAGCGCCTTACGGTGTCCGATCAAACTACCCCTGCAACCACCCAAGGACGCATCGGGCGACAAGCGACGCTTCGCCTGCTCCATGGCACCACGCCAGTCTCCTGGGTGACCGGCGGCGTTGGCTTGGGTCAGGAGCACGGTCACGGTGGCCTTGGCCATCACAGCGCCCCGGTCGCGGGACGGGTCCACCAATTTTGCGAGGGTCCGCTGGTGACCAGAGCACCAGACTCACCCTCAAAGGCCCTTGCTCAGTCGCGAGGCCAGCGCCGGGGGCAGACCCGCATCCCTGACGCGCTGCGCTGCCGTCTGGTGGTCATAATCCAACCGCAGGATCTCCGCCCGCATCCTAACCGGGTCCAGGATGGCGCAGGAAGTTCGCGGGTCCTGGTCGCGGGGTTGGCCGACGCTGCCGGGATTGATCACCAGTCGCGCCCCGACAGTGCGGACATAGGGCAGATGGGTGTGCCCCATCACCAGGATGTCGGCCTCCGCCTCGTCCAGAAGCTGCACCAGCCGGGCCTCGGGGTCCTCATCACCATATTCATACTCATGAAGGGGGTCCCGGGGGGTGCCGTGGACGATGGTCACCCACCGGCCGGCAACCTGGAACCGTAACCGGCGCGGGAGGGCGGCGAGAAAGGCCCGGTTCGCGGGCGTGAGCTGCCGGCTGGTCCAGTGGATGGCTGAGCGGGCCGACGCGTTGAACCAGCTCAGGTCAGGGTCCTTGGGGTCGAGTAAGGCCGCCCAGTCATGATTGCCCCGCACGCAGTTCAGGTGACGCAGCCGCTCACAGCACGCGTTCGGCGCCGCGTTGTAGCCGACGAGATCGCCGGCGCAATAGATCTGCTCGACGCCCCGGGCGGCCAGGGTGGCAAGCACTGTCTCCAGGGCATCGATGTTGGCATGGACATCCGCTAGCAAACCGATCATGGACGGATTGCCTCCGGGGAATCCCCTGGTAGGTGGTAGCGAAGAAGATTGGCCATCACCCCCATGTCCCGTTGAGTTTGCTGGCATGGGGTGCAGGATATCCCAACCAAGCGACAAAATAGGTCGCAAAGCCGAAGGCGGAGAGGGACCAGATGCCCACGGCCAGTCAAGGAGGGTTTGTCGCCGGGTCCATGGTGACGGGGAATGGGCGAGGCGGACGGGGCTGTCGCTCCCGGTGGCGCCACCCGGCAAGCGACCTGTTCCGTCGCCTGCGGGGCCTATCCTGGCGCTTCTTCACCGATGGGGAGATCGCCATGCACCTGCTGCGCGAGATGCTGACCTACCAGCGCCCGGCCCGTTCGCCCAGCGAGCGGGCCTTCATCCGCCGCTTTCTGGATCAGGTCCCCGGCATGGTCCGGGATGACTTCGGTAACCGCTGGCTGCGGATCGGCACCCGGCCCACGACCTTGTTCTGTGCCCACACCGACAGCGTCCATACCATCTCCGGGCGGCAACGCCTGCGGGAGGACCGGCGGACCCGGCGGTTTTACAAGGACGACGGCCGCCCCCTTGGCGCCGACGATGCCACCGGCTGCTGGCTCCTGTTGCAACTGATCGCCCACGGGGTCCCCGGGCTTTATGTATTTCACCGCGAGGAAGAAACCGGCGGCGACGGCAGCGACTGGATCGCGCGGGAAACCCCCGGTGTGCTGGCTGGGATTGAGCGCGCGATCGCCTTCGACCGCCGCGGTACGGGGGACGTTATCACCCACCAAGGTCGGGTGCGCACCTGTTCCACAGACTTTGCCCAGGCCCTGGCGGTGCAACTCGGGCTGGGCTTCGCCCCCTGCGCGGAAGGGGTCTTCACCGACACCGCCCATTACGCCGGGCTGATCCCGGAATGCACCAATCTCAGCATCGGCTACGAGCACGCCCATACCGGGGCGGAATACCAGGACTATGGCTTCCTGGAGGAGCTGCTGCCCGCGCTGCTGCGGGTGGACTGGGCGGCCTTGCCCGTGGCGCGGGTCTGCGCCCCATTCTCAAGGTGGGCTGAGCCTGGCGACCGGATGACCACCGCGGATCGGCTGGCGTGCCTGGGGTCCTTACCGCCGGCCGAGCGGTTGGTAGCGGCTTGACCTTACCGTCTCCTCATCACCGCCCCACGACCGGGCCGGTTGAACCGGCCAGTGTCTACTCTGTTGGCTTCAATTCCACGCCTTCCAGGTTCGAGATGGCCTGGTCCGGATCACCGCAGTTGACGGTGGCCTTATGTTCACCGTTTACAAGCACATTGACCCCGGCCTCGGCGGGGTGGTCCTCGGAGACCAGGTCGGCGCCCCAAAACACGCTGTAGGTGGTTTTGCCGTTGGGTATTTCCACCGACTCGGACTTGTAACGCCCGACGCCTTGCCATTGGGTGGTCGAGGCTTTGGCGCGGGGCACGCGCACCACCATCTCGGGTTGCTTCTCCGGATGGCCAAAGGAGTATTCGAGGGTCTTGCCCTCGTCACATAACTGAATCCGTTTGCCCTTGGCGGTAAGGCAGTGGAACAGGGTGACCGCCCCCGGCGGGCAGGTTGGGCCGGTTACTGGCGTGGTAGCCGTACTGGTTTTCGTCAACAGGCGCGCGTTCGCGCCATGGATGGCAGCGGTGTCGTCGGCCGCCACGGCGGGTAAGATCACCAGGATGCCAATCAAAAAAAGGGCCTTGTTCATCTTGCAGGTTTCCGCGTTTCGTCTTCGAAACATGATGGAGAAGTGAATGGCTTCCCCATCCTCCTGATGTTGGTTGCTGGACCCTACCCATCTGGGCTTACTACGCCGAGCTTGGTCGGGTCAGCCACAGGCAGGTTGAGTCATAAATCGCTCCACACGGCACATGATCCGGCCCTGGGCCGCTGGTGGACAGGCCATTCTGACAGGTTGCCAGCGCGCTGCGAAACAGGCCATCTTGATCGGGGGGAGGGAGTGGGTTGGGCGGTACTTAATTGCTGGTTTCGGTGGGCTTCAGAGTGCGCCTGCTCATGCCTCAATCCCTGCCAGCAATGCCGCGATCTCTTCCGGTTGGGGCAGTTGCCCCCTCAATTCCTTGGGCAGCGTCTTGGTGATTTCATAGGTTGCCACGCCGATGGGCTTGCGGGCGTCGTGCAGGGCGTACTCGACAATGGTGCGGTTCTTTTCCTTGCAGAGAATGATGCCGATGGAGGGATTCTCGTCCTCTTGCCGGATCTGCCGGTCGAGCGCGGTCAGGTAAAACTGCATCTTGCCGACGAACTCCGGCTTGAATTTGCCGATCTTCAGTTCGATGGCCACCAGACAGCGCAAGCGCCGGTGAAACAGCAGCAGGTCGATCAGGAACTCCTCGCCGTCCACCGCCAGCGGGTACTGGCTGCCCATGAAGGCGAACAGGCCGCCCATGGCGCGCAGAAAATCCTCGATCCGGGCGATCAGCGCCCGTTCCAGTTCACGCTCGCTGTGTTCCTCACCCAGTTCCAGAAAATCGAAGGTGTATTCGTCCTTCACCGCCAGCTTGGCCTGGGCACGCAGTTCCGGCGTCAGCGCCTGGTCGAAATTGGTCTGGCCAAGCAGCGATTTCTCGTAGCTCTGGTTGTCGATCTGGTGGATGAGTACGTTCCTTGACCAGCCGAATTTGCGGGTCATGCGGAGGTAAAATTCCCGTTCCAGCGGGTCCTTGCACTTGCTCATGATGGCCAGATTGTGAGCCCAGGCAATTTCTCCAACCAGTGGTTGGAGTCTTTCATGGCCATGGTATTCCAGGTAAAACTGGCGCATATACCAGAGGTTCTGCACCGAAAAACCCGCGACCCCGGGAAACTCCCGCCGCAAGTCCGCGGACAGGTTCTCCACGACGGACCTGCCCCAGCCCGCCATTTTCTGGCGGCGGGCGATCATCCGCCCGATATCCCAGTACAGCCCGACCAACTCGGTATTGACCGCTTTCAGGGCGGCGTACTGCGCCGAACGGACCCGCGCTTTCACTTCAAGGAGAAGTTGGGCGTAGTCCTGGTCTTGAGGGTGCGGTTTCAGTTCGCTCACGCTTCACCTCCCAGTACCCGGGGCGTTTGAAGTCCAGGTTCACTCGATTCCTGTGCTGGAGACCACCCGCGTGCGGTTGGTCGGGAGTGGGGTCTGATCGTGGCCAACCTCTCCAGCGCTTCGGGGGTCAGAATCTGCTGTGCGGCGTCGAAGAGCGTTCGTTCCTCGAAGCGGACATGCGCGGTGAGTAGATCGGCAAAGGCATGCAGGTGCCGTGTCGCGTCCTCCGCCGTTGCGGCCGCGACGATAAGGGCGCGAAGCTGCTGATGTTCCTCGGTGGTGCGGTCGACCAGATCCTGCCGGCCGGCCGCAGCAAGGGCCGGAAGGATGAATTCTTCCTCGATCGCGAAGTGGGGGTTGAGATCCTGCTCAAAGGTTCGGCAGGTCGATCGTAGGCGTTCCCGGCTCACGCCGCCGTGGCGGCATGCCTGCCGCAGACGCCCGGCAAACACCAGGGCCTGGTGATGTTCCGAGGTCATACCCTGAAGACGGAAGTCCCGTTGCATGGTGCTTGTACCTCGTGGGGTTTCCCAGACCTTAATGGCTGCCCTCAAGGCGCAACGGTTAGCCGCCTAGGGCGGTGCGGCGTCCCGAGTGCTGAACAGTTCCCCGGCGAGTCGCTCCAGCCCCTGTCGCCAGTCATCAACAAAGTCCTCCAGGGACGCGATGAACTCCGGATCATGCTCGGTGCGGTTGATCGTGCAATGCACCTGTATCCCCGGGGAAGCCTCGCCCCCGACGGCCGGGGGCGCGACGGTCAGGGTCCAGGCCAGGGCATTGGGGCACTCGGGGAGGGTGAAACGTACCCCGCCGCGGATCAATTCGCGCCGCACCCGGAACTGGCCCCAGAGACTGTAGATCTCCCCTTGTTCATCCTCCCAGTGCAGCACCCGGTTGATCGTGGCGCACCAGGCGGCGAGTTGCTGGCCACAGAGGGTGTCCTGGATCTGCGTCGCGGTGAGCGGGCACTGGGCGAGGGCGAAGAATTCCATGGCGGTTCTACCGGGATCGGCTCAATAGATGGGGATCAGGGCGTAGCCCCTGGCCTGATAGCCGATCAGGGACACGAAGGTATTGCCCACCGGCGTGATCCCGGGCAGCAGGGTCTGGTTATCGACACCATAGAGGCGGGTCGCGATGGAACAGCCCTCCATCCGCGCACCAAGCCCCTGGAGTTCCTTGATTTGCTCGGCTACACGATCCAGGTCCTCGTACTCGGTCAACTCCTGGTGTTGCCGGTCGGCAGTCACCAGGGTGACGGCCTTGCCACGAAAGGCCAAAACCATCTCGGGGGTGACCCCTTGCCGCTGAAGATCCGCATGGGTCTCGCGGATCACCTGGAGATAGAGGCTGAGCTTGCCCGCCTGGGTGGTGTTGATGTCGAACACGACCCGGCCAGTGGTGACCCCGGTGAGGGCCAAGGCATCGTTGGGTTTTTCGGCCAGGAGGGGGGTTGATAGCAACAACAAGAGAAGTGCTGCCAGGCCAATCCTCAGGGGTGTCATGGTCGATCTCCGGAAAGCAGTGGTTAACCGCGTCAGTCTAGGCCAGTTATGGACGGTGCGGATAACTATTCAGCTCATCCGGCCGGCTGACGCGAGGTGTGGCATGGGTGGCCGGCCTTGGAAGCTAGGACCAAGGCTTAGTGGGACTCGATGGATAGCGATAGCCATCCCCCCGGTCCTGGGCGGCCCGGGCCAGGCAGCGCATGATGCCCTGGGCCTTGAGCAGGGCCGTGGTCAGGGCCTCAGTCTGGGCCTCATAGCCTGGGCGACCCGGGGCCAGCCGTTGCCAGTCAGCCAGGACGCAGCCAAGCCCACTGGTCACCTTCATCCAGTCATTCAGGGCGTCCTGAGGATCGCCCGTCGGACAGATGGCCTGTTGATAGATGACCTGCGCCACCGTGTCCGGCGTGATGTCGTGGTGCATAAATCTGTCTCCTCTGCACGGGCCCGGTCGGCACCGCGCGCCAAAACCCGGCGGGCCGCTGGCCTCTATTTTGAATCCAGTAACAATCTCGTCTACCACCCGCGGTCCCTCCCATGCTCCTGAGCCCTAGATTAGCGCCGAACCGCGCCATGTCCACCCACCCCGGCGCCATCCCCGGGACGTTCCCACCACCCTGCGCCCTGCCCCTGTTCGCGTACGGGGTCCAAGCTGGCTTCCCCTCCCCGGCCCGGTGACTTGATCTGGGCCGAGGTCGATGGACAGCCCCTGCTGCGGGAGCTGGGCATCCTTGGATGTTGATTGCCGTGGTGTGCGCCCAGGCCCCTTCTCGGGGAAAGCGCCCCGGCCCTCATTGGGCGTGAAGGGGATGCCATCCGTCTGCGTACACCCGGGGTTGTCGGGCTTTTCAGGGCCTTCCCATCCTGGTTATCTCGACTGAGGTCCAGGTTCACTCGATGCCTCTGCCGGAGACCACCCGTGTGCGGTTTCGCGCCGGTCGACGGTGGGGTCTGATCGTGGCCAACCGCTCCAGCGTGTCCACTTCCGGGAGTGAGTGGCCATCCCTGGCCCCTTCGCGCCTAAGCTGCGCCGCGCCCGTGCTGCCAGCGGATGTGGTCATGCAGGTTGCGGTTCCTGATCCATCGCGCCACCTCGGGGGACGGATCGAGCGGTGGCAGGTTTCGCCAGGACCAGGGAACGCGGGCGCCGGGGTAACGGGCCTGGGTGAGGTGATAGGCCCGGCCAGGGTTCTTCCCGTGGGCCAGGACGTAGCTCATGGCCATGCGGTAGAACGTCGCCGGGTCTTCACCGGCATCCTGACCGCCAGCTCCGGTGCTGCCAAACTCCACGAGTTTGCCCTCGCGATAGGTGATCCGGCTGCCGCTTACCGGCCGATCCAGCCCACATTGCGGGCAGGTCACCTCGTCAGGGTCCATCACCGCCCCACAGGACTTGCAGGCGATGAAGGGGGCCTTCTCCTTGCGCTTCTTCTTCGCCGGGTCCGGGGCGTCGCCCAAGTCGAGGTCGGGGACAACGAAGTGATGCGGAAGCCCATGCTTCAGACAGTTACCCGAATGGTCGAGGATGAGGCAATCGGTTTTGCCCGTGGCGGTGCGGATACCCCGACCGCACTTCTGAATGTGCAGGGCCTCCGATAGGGTGGGCCGGGCCAGGATCAGGCAGGCCGCATCCGGTACATTAAAGCCGGTGCCCAGGACGTTGACCGACGTCAGGAGCTTGATCTCCCCGGCCTTGAAGCCGGCGATGATCTCCCGGCGCGCGCTGGGGTCGGTGTAGGCGTCCAAATGCTCCGCGCGGACCCCGGCCGCGAGGAAGTCATCCCGAATGCTTTTCGAGTGCGCGATGTTGACCGCAAAGCACAACGTCGGCCGCTCCTCGCCCCGTTCCTGCCAGGTCGTCACGATGTCGCCCACCAGCTCCTTGCGGTTCATGGCGGCGCCCAACTCGTTTTCCTGGTAGTCGAACCCCGCCGTCGTGGTCCCACAGCTCACGCCATCCAGGGCGGTCAGGATGGCATCGGCCTGGGGGGCGAAGGCGCGAACGGGGACCAAGAACCCCCGGTCGGTCAACTCGCGGATGCTCGGGCCGCGCACCAGATGGGTGAAGTGCAGGCCCAGGCCCTTGCGCATGGGCGTTGCGCTCAGGCCAATGAAGACCTTATCCGCCCAGGCTTCCATCAGCTTGATGTGCTCCCGGTGCAGGATGTGGCATTCGTCAATGATGGCCATGTCCATCCAGTCGGGCGCGGACCTTGCGCGAATGGATTGAATCGACGCCACGATAATTTCATCCTGCCGGGTGTACGAGGTGTCTTCACCTCGCAAAATGCCGACGCTCAGCCCCATTTCGTTGAAGGTCTCGACGGCCTGGCCAGCCAACTCGATGGTATGGACGATGAAGAGCATCTTCTTGCCCTTGGCCGCGGCGCGGCGGCCCAGGTGCGCGGCCAGGACCGTTTTTCCGCCGCCGGTGGCCAGTCCGCACACCTGGCGACGATGACCCTGCTGGAAGCCCTGGCCCAGGTCAGCGATGAGCTGATGCTGAAAATCGTGCAGGTTGTACATCACCCCGCCCTCCGCATCGGCACAAACGTGGCGGCGCAGAAGGCATCCGCGTCGCCCCAAAGGGCCATCACGTCGCGGATATCCCGTCCGGCGCAATGGCTGTGCTTGCAGGCGAACCCAGGCCAGCCGTCGCCCGCGGTGGCGAAGACGACGGTATCGCTGCCGCTCTGGGGGGAGGGTGTCGAGTGCTCCCCCGACCAGGGGCACCTGACCCCATGCACATGGCCCGCGAGGGGGCCGTGGTAAGCCCCATGCGCGGCGAACCACGCCACCACGTCGAGGCTGCGGTAATCGCCCTGTCCCCTGACACCCAAGGGCCTCGCGGGGCGCGTAGCGGCTCCTGGGGCCTCCTGGCGCGTCTGGCGGGCATAGAGGTTGGCCAGGCCCGCCACTTGCCGCGGATGCACCTGCCGCCAGTCCCGGGGCACCTGGCAGGTTGACTGCCGATGCGGGCGCTCAGGGTGGTTGATCCCCTTGCGCTTGACCGACCCATAGAGGGTGCACAGGCGGGCCGGGTTCCTGACCGTCCGGTCGAACTGCACATCCTCGTCACTGAATTCGGCCGCCAGGCCGGTATAGATGAGCCGTAGTTGCTCCGCAGTCTCCGGGGTATGGGGAAGCGCGGTGCGGTACTGGACATGCCAGCCATTACCCGACATGGCCATCAGCGGCGTGGGCCAACCCAGGGCCGCCAGTTTGGCCACCAGGCCCCGGGCGCGCAGCTCTGCTGCCGAAAGTTCATCCGCGGTCGAGGACTGGCCCCGGGGCCGGGCGGGGTCGAGGTCAAAGAAAAGCCGACAGTAGCGACTCACGCAGGCATCCGGGGTCCGGGCGGTTCTGCCTGTTTGCGCCTTGAGGTAGTCGCCCAGGAGGGCGGGGTTGATACGGTTGAGGGTGGTGAAGAGGTTGCCAGAATCGCCAGCCCGGGAGGCGGCAAGCATCAGGCTGTCGGGGTCGTTGTGCCAGGTTGACCAGACCCGGCCATGATCCAGGTGGGTCAATTCAACCAGTCCGGCATCACGGAAGAGGCGGTCGAGGTAAACGTCCGTCATCTACCTGCCCTCCATGTCGAGCCCGTTCTCATCGAGCGGCGGGAAATTTGCCGCCCGGCCTGGGGTGGGAGGAGGAGGGGGATCAGGGAACAGGTAGATAGTATTTGCCCCTTGGTAGGGGGCTTGGGTAGCCCCTTGGCTAGGGGCCTGGGTAGGGGCTTCCCCGAAGATGGGCCAAGCCTGCCGAAACAGGTTGACCAGGCGCGACGGCGGGAGGTCGTCCAGATGTTTCCGCGCTTCGATCAGCCGGTAATCCTCGCCGGTCTTGCGCTGCGGGCGATGGGTCCATCGATACTGCTCACCGCAGACACAGGGCACCCAGACCACGCTGGCGACCGCATCCCACATCACCAGACCGCAGCGCTCGAGGTCGTCCACGATCTTGGCCACGGTCACGCGCTCCTCGCCGGTCATTTCCGCGATGGCGGCGAGGGTGATGAAGTAAATTCCGGTGGGATGGGATTCGGGCGCCGATTCCAGATAGGTGTAGACCTTGAGGTGGGCATCTGACAGGCGAAGGGCCTGACGGAATTCCCGGGTCCACTTGGCCGGTGGCGTGAAGTGTTCTTTACGCATTGATCTTTCCTCCCTGGTTTCCCGCTTCCGTCAGCGTGTTCCCTAAAAAGAGGTCGAACAATTCCGCCTCAATTTTGGAATAGAGCTGGTGTTCCTTTTCCAGCCGGAGCGCGAGGGCTACTGCGCTGGCACCGTGGAACCAGCGCGAGACCTGCAGGATGGAGAGAGGATCAGGGTCAGTTTTTGCCCGCTCAATCCAACTCCGCCCCAGTTCAGCGATTGACGCCGCCGATGGATCTTCACCTTCCTGGGCGACGATCACGGCCAGTTGCGCCGCGCCATAGCACCACGCCGTCAACTCGCGTTTTTTTCGGGGGTCGGTCGTGGTGGTGATGATTTCCAACCAGGGGCGGACGACATCATTTGCCCGGGGGTTGGCGGTAATGACCGAAACCCAGGCGGCGATTCTCGATGGTTGATCGTTGTGCATGTCAATTCCCCTCCCCACCAAAACGCATTTCGAGCCTGCCCAAGACGGCGCGAAGGTTATTCATCACCATCCGGGCGTCATCGGCGGACAGGTCCATTTCCAGTGCTTCCATGCGTGTTAGCGCAGCCGCAACCATGTGGGCCGCCTGCATAGCGAGCACGGCCTTGTTCGGTGTAGAAGCGGGTCTGGTGTCTTTGGGCATGGCCCTAAACTTGCCATCGCGGCCGATACGCTTCGCCGGGGGTGGCGGCGGTGGGGCGGTGTCGCGATTGAAGACTGCGTTTAGCCCTGCCTCGGCTTCGGCCAGGCTGTTGACGCTGGGGATGCCGGGGGCCTCGTCGTCGGAACTGCGGAAATTCCGCAGTTGATTCTCGGATGTGGCTGGGTCGGGGTCGGTGTCTTCAGTTGCGGAATTTCCGCACCTGAACGGCGCCGCCAGCTCGTTGAACAGTTCTACTCTGACGGCGGCGACGGTCTTATCAGAGCATCCGACCTTTTCGGCAATCAATCGGTTGGCCATTTGGCCCCACTCGGCATCCGTTACCAGGGTGGTGATCGCCCGGCGCACATCGGCACGGGTGCGGCGCAGGCCGTGATCCCGATTGGCACCGCAGGCGTGGAGGGTGGCATCCCGCTTGGTGCCCGGGCGCACCTCAGCAGTGATCTCCTTAAGCCCGGCCTCGTCGGCGGCCTCCAGGCGGTGATAGCCATCCGCAAGCCAGTGGACAGTGCCATCATAGAAGACCACGATGGGCGGGAAGACGCTGCCGGCGGTCATCGCCTCCGCGTAGTCGTTGAGGACGGCGCCGTCAATCAACGTCTCTCGTTGCTGGATGGCGTGATCGGCCTTGATTGAGCGCACGGCGAGCGCCACAATAGAACTGTTTTGCTGCATTTGATTTACCTCTTTTAGCCCCTGTTTACCTCAGGGGCTTTTTATTGCGCATGGGCTGTCCGCATCTGATTAAGTGGCCTGGGAATTGGGCGCGTAATTTTCCAGACCAAAGGCACGAGACAGGGCCGCGTCGATAGCGCTTTTCCGCGAGTAATTGCGGCCATTAAGGACGAGGGCTGGAGGCAGAATTCCGGCCTTTCTCCACCGCCAAATCGTCATCGGGGTGACCCCCCCGGCAATGCGCCGCAGTTCGGGATCGGAAATGATAGGGTCGTCGCTAATGTTCATGGGAGATGCTCCATCGTGGCTGATGAATCACAAGTTAACCAATGAAATTAGCGAATAAAACTGTATAAAGGGTTTATTCTTTTTATTTTTTTTCAGGGCAAAAAAAAGCCGCCAGAATGGCGGCTTGGTGAAGGTGGGAGGGAATGCCTAAAGGGGTTTATGCGCTTTATTCCGGTGATTCCGGTTGCGCTGGCGGTATCCAGAGGCTAACTGGTTGGCCCTGGTGTCGTGGTCGATGCCAGGAGAGGGAAACTTGCTGGCGGCATTCTGATACGCGGCGGCCTTACCGCTGCCCTTGGCCAAGAGTGAGTCGATGTAGGCATAGGCGCCGGCATTGGTCGAGGGCCGGCCGCCCGTCGCTAGTTCCCGCTCATCAGCCCCTAGCGCCAGTGTCTCCTGGGGCACCAGGGCGGGGTGCAGGGTGGCCAGGGGGGGCTGCTGCTCCCAGGGCGGGACGTGACCACATTGGCGACAGAGCCCGGCGAGGGCCGTGGTGGTTACCCAGGTCCGGGGCGGTGTACTATTCCGGCTCTGACGGGGCCACTGATCTGTGGCGCCGCCCCAATCGCGGTGCACGCGGCGAACGTAGACGGGCGGGGATTTGAGCTGATCCGGAAGTTCGCTGGCCAGGGTCACCACCTCCCGGCGGGCCTGGAGACGCAGGCGGCGGATTTCGGGGGTGTCGGGATCGGAGCGGTTGATGCCGTAATGGACCAACAGCCAGATGGATACCGCATCCTCCAGCCGCCAGCCGTCATCCTGGGGATGGAGGTAGGGGGGGAGGTCCATCACTCGCCTTCCTTGGCCGCCACTAGGGCCAGGACATGATTCGCCCAGGCGTCGAGAGCCTGGCGTCGCTCGGTCAGGTATTGGGCGCGGTTGTAGACCCCAGCCACGCCACTCCTGAAGCCGCTCACATGGTTGATGGTGGCTTCGATGATGTGGGGCGGAATGGCCAGATCCTCGGCCAGGTGCGTAACCATGCTGCGGCGCAGATCGTGCAATTGCCAGGGTGCGAGGTGGGTGCGCTCGTCAAGGCGCCGCTTCTGGATGCCCCAATCGGTCGGGGGGCGGCCCTTGCTGTTGGGAAACACCAGGCCGGTGGCGCCCTTGGTGGCTTGGGCCTTGAGGAGGGCCAGGGCCGGGGGCGCGAGGGGTATGAGGTGCTGGCGGCGATTCTTGGCCCGGGCGGCGGGGAGGTTCCAGATACCGGCCTCAAGGTCCACCTCGCTCCAGTCCATGCCGCCCACCTCGGTGCGGCGCTGACCCGTGAGGAGCAGCAGGCGCACGATGCGGTGGTAGGGGTGATCCTCCCCAGTGGCCCGCCAGACGGCGACCAGCTCATCATTCGTCAGGACCCGCTCCCGGGCCTGGCTGGCCCCGCCCTTTACCACTTCGGCGGCGGGGTTGCGCGTGATGATGCCGCGCTCCTTGGCCCAGCCGAAGAATTTGCGCACCAAAGCGAGGTAGACATTGGCGGCGCTCTCCTTGCCGGCCGCCACATAGCCATCGTGCCAGGCTTGCAGATCGGCGGTGGTAATGCTGGTCATGGGGCGGTCGTCCCACGCCTTCAGCAGCTCCAGGGCGCCCGTCATGGATTTCAGGGTTCGGTCAGCGGGCGGGTAGAGGCGGCCGCCCCGCTTGACCCGGTAGAGGGGCAGGAAGTCAGCCCGGACCTTGCCGTATGAGTTGGCCGATTCCTTGACCAGGATTTCCCGGCGCACCTTGGCCACGTCGTCGGGGATCTGCCCGGCGCTGGCGGTGGCAATGACTCGCTTGGCACTCTCCCGCGCTTCGGCAAGGGTGGTCTCCCCCACCTTGCCCAGACTGATCCGCTCCTGTTTCCATTGGCCCTGTCTCAGGACCCGGGGCATGACGAAAAAGGTCTTGCTGCGGACACCGACCCGCAGACCCAGGCCGGGGGTGTGCTCGTCGAAATACTCATCCCGGCCGGTAGGCCCGGGTTTAACGGCTTCCAGCCACTTGACGGTAAACTGATGGGTAGCCATGGGCCGAACCTCGCTTACAGGTTGGGTTGATGGTCAGGGCCTCGGGTTGGCTGGTATCCAGCCCGGGGCCTGTCTCCGTCGCGTTACCCGGTTGAGGGGTAACGTATGGGTAACTAAAAACGATGTTAAACGATGTTACCCACGCTCCGCAACAAAGCATAACCTAAACGTGGCCGATGTTAAAAAACAAGGGGCTTGCGGGTTGTCTGGCCTCTTACTGGTTATGGTGTGAAATGACAAGAAATGACCTACTAGCTAACCGTCATCAAGGAGGGCTTCGGCCGCGTCCTCAGCGCCCCGGCTGGACTGCGGCGCACAATGCGCGGCCGACTTCCTCGCCGGCACGGTCGTGGCCCTGGCCGCGACGCCGGCCCCGGGCAGCGTCTTCGCCGGCTGGAGTGGCGACCCGGATTGTGCCGATGGCGTCGTCACCCTCACCGCGGCGACCACCTGCACGGCCAGTTTCACCGCCCTGGCCATCGCCCTGCCGCGCGTCGTCGGCGCCCAGGCGGTCCGCCATCCCTCCGGGCTGTGGCCGCTGACCTCGGAGCCGAGCGGGATTACCGGCGTCGCGGACCTCAACCTGACCCGGTCCGCCGACGCCGGCGACAGCCTGGTGATCGGCACGCAGACCCTGGCCCCCGGGGCGCAGCTCACCCTGCCCGGTTACGATTTTGCCGCCAACGACGGCCGGCTCACCCTGCCCCTGCGCTGGGCGCATCCCGAGCAGCTCGCCGAAGGCGAGCACGGCGCCTTGCAGGTCGATATTAACCAGGCCGTGGTGCGCCGTCTGAGCGCCCCGCTGCGGGCCTGGTCACCGGCGGAGCGGCTGACCGTGACCGGGGTGGAGCCGGCGTATGCGCGCCGGATCCAGCCGGTGCGTCTCGCCCTGGAAGGCCGCGCCGACCCGCTCTGCCCCGCAGGCGTCGTCGGGGTGCTGGCGACGGACGCCACCCCGCCCGCCGCGGGCGCCGACGGCCAGGCAGTGTGCGCCGGGTACTGGGTCGACCCGCCGGACGGCCTGGCGCCGCTGGCGGGACAGCCCGCGCGCCTCGAGGGCTACCTGGAGGCGGCCGCCGGGACGGTGCCGCTCCGCTACCAGCCGGGACTGCTGGTCGCGCAGGACGGCGTCTATCACTTTCTCCCCGACGCGGGGCCGGTCCTGACCCCGCTGGCGATCGTCGAGCCCGCGCCACCGCAGCTGACCTACCAGGTCACCGGCGCCCTGGGCTATCAGACCGACTGGTTGCCGGACGGCTCCTGGCCGACGCGCCCCGGGCGCCACGCGGCCGGCCGGGTGCTGGTCAACGGCGCGCCCTACCCCGGGGTCACCTTGCAGATCACCGATGTCGCCAGCGGCGCCGTGCTGCATGACCTGCGCTCGACCACCAGCAGCGCCCGCGCCGTGCTGACCACCGAGCTGGCCGCGCTGGGCGACAAGCAACGGCTGCAGCTGCGCGCCTTCTATACCCGCCACCCGGAGGTGGTCAGCGACAGCGTCCTGCATTTCGTCGCCCTGCCGGGGAAACTCAGTCTCAATCTCCAGCGCCCGCCGACGCCGCACAGCGCGCAGGATCTGGTGCTCACCGGGGCGTTCGGCACCTATCGCGAGGGCGCCTATCACTACGATGCCGCGACCATGGGGACGTGGCGTCTCCAGCTCTACCGCGAGACCGCCCGCGCCGACGGCTGGCAGCGCGAAGCGGTCGGTACGCCCACCGAGGTCATCGCGGCCACCGGCGGGTTTGCCCTGCCCGTTGGCCGGCTGGCGGCCGGGCGCCACCGGCTGGTGGCCGAGGCGGTGTATCGCTCGCCGCACACCGGACCGGCGGCCAAGGTCACCAGCAGCGCGGTCACGCTCACCGTGGCCGCCGGCGCGCCGGTGGACTGCCAGGTGACGACCGCCAAGGCCACGGGTACGCCGGGCACCGCGGCGGCGCAGAAGGTGGTGCCGGCGGATCGTCACCGCAACACCGACGTCGGGACGATTGCCTGGGCGCAGGCGGTCGACGACGGCGACTGGCAGGAACTCCCCGCGGCGCCGGACCAGACGCGGGCCTTTGCCTATGTCGCCCACCTGCCGGCGGCGGGGATCTATCGCTTTCAGGCGACGCTGACCAACCGCCACAGCGGGCTGAGCGCCGTCTGCGCGCCGTCCCAGGTCCACATCTACGATGTGCCGACCCTCACCCTCAGCGGCCCGGAGTTCACCTTCACCGGGCACGCGGTGACCTGGACGGCGAGAAGTGGGGCGGATCCGCGCCCGGTCGACTATCGCTGGCGGGTGCGGCGCGGCCTGAGCGATACCCACTGGCTGACCGGCACCGGGCCGGTGATCAACCTGCCGGCGGACATCACCGCCACCTGGAGCCTCGAGGTCCTGGGACGTTACGAGGCGGCGCCGGACATCCCCGGCGCCTGGCAGCGGGCGCGGGGGGCCGTCGCCGTCCTGACGCCACGCCTGCGCACCCCCCTCATCACCGGGCCAACCGTGGTCGAGAGTGGGCGGACCTACGCCTACGCAGTCACCCTCCTGCCCCTGCACAGCCGGTTGCCGCCGCCGGAGGGTCTGACGATCACCGGGGAGTGGCTGTTGCCGGACGGCAGCGTGCAGCCCGGCGTGGCGCTCGACTACACCGTCACCCCGGACGCCGACCAGGTCCTGCGCTACCGCGCCTGGGTGCCGGGCTATCGGACGGAAACCGAAACGGTGGCCGCGTTGCCGCTTCGTCCCTGGACCTACGTCTTCCCCACCTTCGCCTGGACCGCCAAGGTGCTGCGCGAATACGACCCGACCACCGTGCGCTACACCGTGAGCCAGACGCGCACCCCTCTGGGCGATGAGCCGCTGACCTACACCTGAGACTTTCCGCCGCAGGCGCAGGTCGACCAGCGGCACGACGCCGACGTCACGGTGGCGTTGCGCACCACCGGCAGCCATCCGCTGCGCCTGCGCATCACCGATACCCGCGGGCATGAGGCGGTGCTGGAAGACACCCTGACCGTGCCGGACCCGCTGGCGATCACCCTCGACACCCGGCTGGTGGTCGGCGATCAATGGCGGCGCGCGCCCGCGCCGGTGTCGGTCTACTGGTATGCCGGGGGGCTGCTGGAGCAGGAGCGGGTGACCGCCCTGCGCTTCCTGGTCAACGGGCAGGTGGTCAGCGACCGTCTGGTCAGCAACATGCGCTTTGAGGCGCCCCGCCCCGGCGACTACGCCCTCGAGGTGCAGCTGGAGACCAACTATGGGCGCACGGCCAGCGCCCCCGC
Source organism: Gammaproteobacteria bacterium (assembly GCA_019136395.1). The sequence goes on along the minus strand of JAGVUH010000126.1, from coordinate 9,066 downwards.
CACGGTCACCCTGATCGCCGGCGAGCCCCCGCACTGTGCCCTGACCGCCAGCGGCGACGGCGTCACCGCCCTGACGCTCAAGGCGCAGTGCACGGTGCCCATGGGCCGCATCGCCCGCTACCAGTGGCAGCTGCGCTATGCCGACGCCCCCGGGACGCTGGTGGATCCCGGGCAGAGCACCAGCGCTGCCGTGTCCTTCAGCACGGCGCAACTGGCGCGGGGGCTGCATGAGGTGCAGCTCATCGCCACCAACGACAAGGGGCAGGCCAGTCCGGTCGTGCACTGGACGCCCTGACCGCCCCCCGGCGCGGCCGCGCCCGGCACGCGGGCAAAAAAAGACCCCCGCGGGCGGGTGCAGGGGGAAGTCCTGCACCTCGTCCGCGGGGGTTGCTGGCCGACGACCCTCCGGGTCAGAACCACGCCCGGGTCGCCCATGCCGGGGGACTGGGCGCCGTGTCCAGCGCAAAGAGCGGCCCCCCTTCGCCCTGGGCGATGGCGCGATTGCGCACCACCTCATAGCCGCCGGTGGCATAAAACACCAGCACCAGTTCTTTGGCCGGGATCACCGCCCGGATGTCATAGAACGACGCCGGTCGGGTGCCCTCCCGGTAGCGCGGTCCGTGGCTGAGCCCACTCAGGTAGCCATCGGCGCAGGCCCGCGACGCGGGCGTGATCGGGGTTCCCGGCAACCGCCCCTGATAGCTCACCTGGGCGGCAATGCGCGTCATCGTCTCCGGCGCCAGCGGCTTCGCCGCGGCCCCGCCCACACGCTGGAAATGGTCCGCCAGTGTGCGGGCCACCGGCGCCTCGGGAAATTCCCAGGGCACCTCCAGGGTGCAGCCCGCGCCCGGGGTGTCGGGCGCAAACTGCCAGTCCGCGACAATTCGCGTCACATCCAGCTCCGACGCCATCACCGTGACCAGCTCCTGCCAGGCAAGCAGCGGGCTAAAGACCGCTTCCATGCCGGCCACCTGCGCCACCAGTCGCCGCCAGAGGCGGTGCCCCTCGTTGTAGCCATGGCTGGCGCGCAAGACCTGATAAAACCCCGGCGGGCGGGCCTGGGCGATGGCATTGAGCGCCGCAAAGCGCTGCGCATCCAGCAACAGCGGCAGCACGGGCACGCCGCGGTAGGTGATCGCCGCGCCGTGGGCGACGCAGGCCTGGACCAGCTCGTCCAGCACGGCCTCGTCGCCGGTGGCCAGCAGGGGGCGAAGATCAAGGTTGATGTCCATGACCGGCCTCCCTGACGCACACGGCCCACAGCGCCGGCAGCGCTGCGGCCTCCTCCCCGCGCTGCCAGGCCACCGGGCGGTGGGGCTGGGGGCGCAGGGTGGTCCCATCGTGTCCTTCAAAGGCGATGAAACCCGCCCAGATCCGCTCCTTGATGAAATCCTCCGGGACGTCCCAGATGTCCTGATAGCCACTGGGCAGCCAGGTACCGGCGACGAACGGCGCAAACAGCGCCGGCTGATCGCCCGGCGCTCCCGTCAGGCGGATGGTCCGCACGTCCTGGGCGAGCCCCGGCGGCACGGCAAAGGTCCGGTCCAGGGTGGGGAACACCGTGTCAAAGGCTTGCCACCGGCGGGCCTGACGCATCCGTTGCGCCAGGGCGACCCGCACGCGGGAATCCATCAGCTTCGCCACCTCCAGCTGCTTCACGCTCAGCCCGTCCATGGCCTTGCTGTAGCCGGTCATCCACTGCGAGAGCCGTTCGCCCAGGCGGTTCACATCCAGGTGGACGCTGGCGGCCAGCAATTCCAGATACTCCACCCGCGGCCCTCCCAGGACCTGGAAGACCCGGTCGCCGTGCAGCGTACCGTTAAAACGGATGGTGCCCTTCGGCAGGTTGTAGCCCGTGCATTGCACGGCGAGCGAATGCGCGAAATCGCGCAGGGAGTCGCCAATGCGACTGATGAAACGTGAGGTCATGTGTCACTCCTGGCCGTGCGCAACGGCGATGAATCAAGCGGCGGCGGTTGGCTGCGCCTGCCAACCGACCGGCCCGGAAACGGGCACACCCGGGAACCCGCATACCGTTGCCGGTGAGGGTTACCTGTCGCTGGAATACTTGCCAGCACAAGGACGCGGTGCGTCGGAGAAAGGGGGAGCGCGGGCCGGGCGCGCGCCGGGGTGAGGCGCCGGGCCACGGGTCGGGAGGGGAGTGGTCCGCGCCGACCCGGGGCGGTGGCTGCCAGACCGCGGATGGTCACGATAGCGCACCCCGGGCGGGCAAACGGTGCGCGCCGGCCGGCACGGGGACGTGGCGCCGGGGGCGCTAATAGGGCAAGGCGCCCAGGGCGGTGGGCGTCACCGCGCCCTCCTCCTGGCGGCCGGCGTAGAGCATCAGGCCGCCGCCGGGGACGCCCGGGGGGGCGGCGCTGAGCAGGTAATACCAGCCGGTCGGCAGGGCCATCTTGAGCTCGTCGAGCAGCGTCCAGGCCGCCTGATCGCCGCCCAGATGGGGGAACTCATCTAGCCAGGGCAGGGTGACAATGACGAGCGGATCGCCGGCCCGGGCCAGGGTGCCGGTAATCCCGGCGTAGCCGAAGTCGCGCGTGACCGCGGGCGGGGCCTCATGCACCGGGAACGCCGTCACGCCCACCTGATACAGCCCCAGGGGATCGTGCCCGTCCGCCGGGGCCACCCGGCGCGCGCAGGTATAGCTCTGCTGGTGAATGACGTTCGCCACCCCGTAGTGAGGGTCGGCCAGGCGCCCCCCGCCGTCCGCCGGCGCGGCGTCCGGTGCGGGGCGCGCCGGCTCACAGGCGAGGGAGGTGGCCTGGAGCAGCCGGGCGCCCTGAGCGAACAGCGCCTCCAGCGGCGCGCCGTAAGCCGGGGTCCCCGGTTGCGCGCCGGCGGCCGGAACCGTGCCGAGCAGGGTCAGCGACGGCCGGCGCAGGATTTCGCGGGCGTACAGCGGGCCGAAGTCGAGGCTGTGATCCCGGGCGCCGACCGTCAGGCTCAGCAGGCTGAGCAGCGGCGGGTGGCGGGCAAAGGCCGCCGTGTCGCCGCCCAGGGCCCGCTGGGCGTGTGCCGCCAGCCGCTGGCCCAGCGCCGCGGGGCTCAGCGCGTCAGGCTGACCCAGGTTCTGCTGCTGATAGGCGGACAGGTACAGCAGGCGCGCATCGGTGACCGTGGGCCGGCCGCCGTAATACAGCAGACTCTCCTCAACCGTCGGCGCGGCGGCGGCCGGCGCGGCTTCTTCCTTTCCGCTCCCGGCGCTCGTCACCGGAGCCGAGGGGGCGTGATCGCAGCCGGACAGGCCGCCCAGTAACGCGACGGTGCACAGGGTGAGCCAAAAACGCATGGGGTTCTCCACGGGGTAAGACCAGGGCGCCATTGTAGGGAAAACCGCGCGGTGAGGCGATGGTATGGCGGTTGGATACCGTGGCAGAAGGGCGACGGCACGCCCGCAGAATCGTACCGCGTTGCCACCCGCCCTGACGCGGGGGGGTGCGGGGTACGACGCGCTTTACGGGGCAAACAAAACCGCACAGTCGCCGGATTACGGCGGGTCTGTGCGGTGGAGTCGTACGGCGCTTTTAGAACCAGATACGCCCCTGCCAAAGCGGCGGGGTCACGCTCTTCCGGAGGGGTCCCGGTGGCGAAGCGTCCACCGTCGTGCCCGGGCGCAGGGCCGCGAGCGCGGGGTCCGTCACCAGGTCATAGCCCCCGGCGTGGGCGTAGCACAAGGCGATGCCCGCCGCGGGCCGGGTGGCGACCACCGTCAGCGGCTCCCCGGCGGGTGGCGCGTCCAGGCGACGCTGGGGACCGCCACTGCCGTGGACCACATAGGCCCGCGCCTGGCGGCGTGAGACCACGGTCACCGCTTCCGCTGGCGTCAGCAGCACCTCCAGGGCCGCGTCATCCAGCCGGGCCCGCGCGTCGGCGGCGCCCCGTTCCGCGGTGAGTTTAGCCAGCAGCGGGTCGAGCAACGCGCGGGCGGGAAACGCCCAGTTCGGCGGCGTGCCCACCGGGCCCTGGGCGACGAATTGCCAGGGGCGGAGCATCGCGCCCAGCTCCAGCGGCGACGTCACCAGCCACCCCAGCGGGAACAAACCGCTGCAGCGCGGCAGGTGCATGCCCACGGCCTGGTGGGCCACCACGTAATCCCCAAACAAGCGGCTCAGCGCTTCCGGCGTCCGTGAGCGGCGAATCCACAGGTAAAAGCTCGGCAGTTCCAGCGCGGCGACCCGCTCCAGCAGCGCGAAGCTGCGCCAGTCCTGGCACAGATCCACCAGCAGCCGGAGGGCGTTGAGCTCGTTGGCCCACAGCCCTATCCCCCAGCGGCGAAAGTCCGCCAGAAACTGGTCCTGGGCCGCCGCCGTCGGCCGGCGCACGCAGGCCTCGATATCGACCGTCGTGTAGCCGCGGCAGGACACGGGCTGGGGGGGCGCAAACGGTCTCCTGGTCATCGTTTTTTTCTCCAGGGCGGGGCGCGACCGCCAGTCGTGAGTAACCCCGGGGCGCGAACCGGGATAAAAAAAAGCGCGAACGGCGCGGAAGGTACTCACGGGGAGTGCCGTCCGTCACCGCCGCGCGCGGGGTCAGGGTGAGCGGGCACGGGCCTGACAGGGAGACTGTCTGGCCCGCGCCGCCGGTTAGAACCAGTGCCGCGCCTGGGAGGTCCAGTGCGCGGGTGATTCCGGTGGGGTCGCGTCCGGAGCGGGCTCCGGGGTGGGACGGGGCGCCGCGTCCGTTGTCGCCGGGGGGGACGCGGTCAGTTCCCGATCCGGCTGGCCGGCCAACGGCTCCCAAAGGAGCGTGTAACCTTCCTTGGCCTTGTCCTTGGCGCGGACCACCGCGGTCATCAGGGCGCCAGCGCCCACCAGCTGCCCCACCCGCTTGACCGCCGCCGTGTTCGGGTGGGCGATCAGGGTGCGACAGCGCTCCTCCGGGGTGCTGCCCATGGTCGGGGTGATGCGTCCGTGCCGCACCCAGACCGCCCCCTGCCGCTCCTCCACCAGCCAGAATTTGCAGGTGTTGGTCGCGGGGTTGATCAGCTCCCCGTAATTGCGGTAGCGGGGCGCCGGGGTGGCGGGGGTGGTCATCACGCCCCCTCGTAGGTCGTTCGGCCCAGCTTGCGCACCGCCTCCTGGAAGCGACCGTCCTGGTCGCCAATCACCGTGCGGTACCCCTCGAAGAGCATGGTGCGCTCTTCCTCATCCAGCCCATCGGCGAAGCTGGCGTTCAGGGCGTACAGCAGGGGCGGCACGCCCATGCGGTTCGCGCTGCCGACGAACATCGTCAGCGCTCGCGCCCAACGCACGAGGGTGCGGGTGCTGATGACGAAGGAGGTCTCGCCGGCGACAAAGCCGCCCCGCAAGGCCCGGGCCAGTTTCACCATCTTGGCCACTTCCGGTTCGCCGCCATTGGCGAGCAGGGGGACCTGCTCGAGGATGGTGGCGATCTCCGCCTCCTCCGTCATATACCCTACGTGGATCGGGAACACCCGATCACGGAGGCTGATGTCGTGGGAGTTGGAGACGTAGCGCGCCTGCGGGTCCCGCGCCAGGTTGGTGTTGGCGGTCATGATGATCGCGAACCCCGGCGCCCGTTGGTAGATGGTCCCCGGGTCCTCGGGCAGCCGCACCGCGTCACCGTTCAACACGCCGTTCAGACCCACCAGGGTCTCCGGCCGCAGGCGGTCCACCTCTTCCAGCAGGCAGATGGCGCCCAATTGCGCCGCGACCGCCGTCGGTCCCGGCTGGGGCACGGTTTCGCCGTCCACCAGCCGCAGGCCGCCCAGCAGATCGCGGGCATCCATGTCCGCGTGGCAGTCCACGCGGATCAGGGGGCGGTTCAACCGCGCCGAGACTTGCGCGGCGAAGCTCGACTTGCCCGAGCCCGGCGGCCCCCACAACAGCAGCGGGTTGGCTTGCAGCTCCTCATCGACCAGCCAGCCCATGCCCCGCGCCAGGAGATCGAGATCGAAGCTGTGCGCTTCGACACGCGGCACCAAATGCTGCAGGGGGTGGCCGTCGACATACCGGGGCAGGGTCATCCCCTCTGGCACGTTGACCCCAAAGGTTTGGGCCACGGAAATTTCAACAGTCTGAATCATGCTCATGAGAATGCTCCCATGCCCGGGCCAAGGGCAAATCAGGGGTAATAACGCAGCTGGCCAGGACCGCGGGGGTGATAGGGCTTACGCCCGAAAAATGCCGCCTGGGCGGCGGTGCGTGAGCAGCCGGCGGGCCGGGATCAATGCAGACCCTGGTCGTGGTCCTGGCGGTAGCCGCAGCGTCCCGCCTCCGCCATCAGGCAGGGGGGGTTGCGGGGGCCCTGACAGGCGCCGTTGCGCTCAAATCCGCAGGGCGTCCAGGGCCGGCCGGCGAGGTCGTGCGGGGTGTTTTGCCGCACCAGTTTGCCGACTTGGGCGATGACCTCCGGCGGGATGGTCACGCCGCCGTTGTCGACGAGTTTCACCAGCATGTTGTGGTCCATGGGATGCTCCAACGCCCCGGCCACGGGCGTACAGGAAAGCGAACGCGGCTGGCCAGGGCCGCGGGGATGACTGGGGCGTAGCCCCCAAGAAAACTACAGGTCGAGGGTGCGATCCTGACCCTGGGTCAAGCCGGTAAAGTCGTTGCGCCAACACGCGGCTTCGTACTCACACAACTTGCAGGGCGAGTTGTGCTCTGCCAGGGACCGGCGGCGAAAACTGCCCGCGCGCATGGCGCTGGCGGTATCCGTGACCTTTTCCCAATACGCCGCCACCTCAGCGGCGGGACGCCGCTCCACCAGCAACGGCGGCAAGACCTCCGGTCCGGTGCCGCGACTGGTTTTCGGCACCGCGCGTTTGACCAGCGCGGCAAAGCCGATCTGCGCCGCCAGCCCCAATCCATGCAGCGGGGCATTGGCGTCGAACAGCGCCTGGTAGGCCAGGAGCTGATCCGACTTTTCGGCGAAGTTGGGGTCCGGCTTGGCGCCGGGGGATTTGTGGTCGACGATCGCCGGTGGACCGTCACGGGTCGCGACGAGATCGATCACCCCCTCGAACAACACCTGCGCGCGCGGCAAGCGCACGAACAGGCGTCGTTCGACGCAGGGGCCCTGGTCATCCCTGAGGGTCTGCAGGCCGGTGGCCTGCCAGACGCCATGGTAGGCGGCGAACAAGGCGGCGCCGGTCTGACGCAACCCTTCCGGGGTGCGCTCGGCGCCGTAGGCGATGGGCTGGGTGATGGCCGCGGACCATTTCTGGTCCCAGGCGGCGCCCAGCTGGTCGGGGGGCAAGGTGCCGGCGTGATAGCCGGCGAGCACCTCGTGGACCACCGAACCGAAGACCAGGGCGTCCGCCTTGGCCTTGGTCCGCCAACCCTGCAGGTAAAACAACGCCTGCCGGGGGCAGGTGTCGTAACGCAGCACCCCGGTGGGGCTTAGTTTCAGCTCGTTCATGGAATTCTCCGCACGGGGGCGCAGCCCGTGAGTGGGGTCAGTCAGAAAGCCGGGTGCGCGCACCGGCCGAACAAGACCCGCTACGGAGGGTGATCACCAGCCCCGTGGGGGTGGTAAAAGACCCCCGGAGCGGGACTGCTATCGCTGGACTACTTGCCAGCACAAGGACGTGCGGTGACGTCAGGGAAAGCGGACGACCCGCGGCGCGGGCGGCGGACGGACCGGGCCTGGCCAGGGACGCAACGAGGCGGGAGAGAGGGGGCGGCCAACGCGCCGCGGGCGCGCCGGCGACCGCCGGGAGCGCGCCGGCACCGGTAACCGGCCTACCACGGCCGCGGCGGCCGGGTCGCGCCGGCGCCGCGACGGAGAAAGAGCGGGGACGCCGCGCGGGCGTCGGCCATCGCTGATGCACAGCTTGCGGGCAAGGTTACCCTCTGCCCCCGGCGGGCGCAACTGGTCCGTGCGCGGCCGTTCAGCCCCCCGCGGCGTCCGGCCGCTTGGCCTGCCGCGCCTGCGCGCGCCGTGCCGCCAGCGCTGCCTGATCGGCCTGATGTTTCGCCCACGCTGCCGCGACCCGCGTCGCCAGCCGCGCCCCCGGACAGGCCCCGGCCACCATCTCCGGCGGCGGGACGGGATGGAGGCGTTGCGCCAGGGTCAGACTGCGTTGCGCCTCGCGCCGGAGTTGGCGATTATCCGCCAGCAGTTGCTCGGCCCAGCGCGCGACATACACCTGGGCCAGCAAGCCGGTGGTGCGCAGACTATTCTGCAATTCATTGGCCCGTTGCGCGGCGGCCAGCGCCGCCGTGATCTCGCCGGTCTCGCAGAGCAATAACTCCGCCTGCTTGGCATACCCCTCCCCGTCATCGGGAATGGCATCAATGCGCGCGCCGATCACCTGCCGGGCGCGGTCGACCGCGCCGATGCGCCGGTAGTACTGCCCAAGCCCATCGAGGGCGAAGCGCCGGGCGTGCCGCTCCATGTCCTTGGCGGTGCTCACCTGGTGATACAGCACCGCGGCGGCCTCATAGTCGCCGTGCGCCTCGTGCAGCAGCGCCCGGTTATTCAACAGCCAGGGATCGGTCGAACCCAGCCGCTCGGCGGTGTCTAAATAGGCCGCGCTGGCCCCGAGCTCGCCCTGGCGCAGCGCGACAAATCCCGCCACCACATACGCCGGAGCGTAGTCCGGCTCGAGGGCGATCGCCCGCGCCACGGCGGTACGCGCCCGCGCCAGGGCCGCGGGGGTTTCCGTCCCGGTGGCCTGGCGCAGAAAATAGCGGCTATAGCCGACATAGAGGGCGGCGTAGCAGGGATCGATCGCTACCGCCGAGTCCAGCAGATTGCGCGCGCTTTCCAGGCGCGACGTCACCCCGGCGTAGTCCACCAGACGGCTGTCCGCTGCGGCGAGCTTGCCCTGCGCCGCCGCCCGCGCCGCCGCGTCCACCCCGGGTCCGTTGGCCTCACCGGCGGCGTCCGCTGGCGGGCACAGGCGGGCGAAGCGGGCGTCATCGGGAAACTGCGCCGCGGTGCGGGTGCGCAGCACCAGCCCTTCGGTCAAGGCCTGGAACCCCGCGATCACCACCAGCGCGCCGCTGACGGCAAAGAGGGCCGCCCCCAGCCACAGCAGCGCCACCCGGGGCGCCCAGCGCCGCGTCCGCGGGGCGGGGGTCG
>JAGVUH010000058.1 GCA_019136395.1 Gammaproteobacteria bacterium | reverse complement strand
GAACCTGGGCTGCGCCACCGGCCACCCCAGCTTCGTCATGTCCAACAGCTTCAGCAACCAGGTCCTGGCCCAGATCGAGCTCTTCACCCGCCACGACCAGTACCCCATCGGGGTCTATGTCCTGCCCAAGCTGCTCGATGAGGAGGTGGCCCGCCTGCACCTGGGCAAGATCGGCGCCAAGCTGACCGAGCTCACCCAGGCTCAGGCGGATTACATCGGCGTGCCGGTGGCCGGGCCTTACAAACCCGAGCCTTATCGCTATTAAGACTGCTCAATCGCCGCTGGGGTATCCGTTCAGAACCCTCCCGCCCTGGAGATGGCTTTGGAGGCACAAGCCGCTGATTCTCCAACTCCCTCCCCCCTGGCGGGGGAGGGCTGGGGTGAGGGGGTCTGTACGGTTACCCGCTGGGAAGGCGTTCGTTATCGAGTCTCCGCTTGGCGCCCCCAGGGGCGCTCTCACTTCGGGGCCTCATTGGATGGCCCCAGGATGGACCCTTTCCCAGCGCTATCACCCATGAAGGATCGGCGGGGCTCCGGGGCATGCGCCCCGCCGCCCCGCCCGGTTTCGCCACCGCAGGAGCCCCATGAACCACCCGCAACCCTCCTTCAGCTTCGAGCTCTTCCCCCCCAAGACCCCGGAGGGGCTGACCAAACTCTCCGCCAGCATCGACCGGATGAATGCCGTCGGGCCCGAGTACTTTTCCGTGACCTACGGGGCGGGCGGCTCGACCCGGGACTGCACCTTCGCCGCCCTGGACCTGCTCCTGGCCAAGGGCATCGCCGCCGCCCCCCACCTGGCCTGCATCGGCTCCAGCCGGACTGAGGTTCGGGCGATCCTCGACCGTTATCGCTCTCAGGGGATCCGCCGCCTGGTGGCCCTGCGCGGCGATCTGCCCTCGGGCATGGGCCTGGGGACCTCTGGAGACTTCCGCTACGCCAACGAACTGGTGAGTTTCATCCGCCAGGAGACCGGCGATCACTTTCGCCTGGAGGTCGCCGCCTACCCCGAGGTCCATCCCCAGGCGGGCAACGCCGATCAGGACCTGGCCAATTTCCAGCGCAAGGTCGCGGCCGGCGCCAGTGCCGCCATCACCCAGTATTTTTACAATGCCGACGCCTACTTCGCCTTCGTCGACCGCTGCGCGGGGCGGGGCATCAAGATCCCCATCCTGCCGGGCATCATGCCCATCACCAATTTCTCCCAGCTCGCCCGCTTCTCCGACGCCTGCGGCGCCGAGATCCCGCGCTGGCTGCGCAAGCGCCTGGAGGCCATGGGTGACGACATCGAGGCCATCCGCGCCTTCGGTCATGAGGTCGTGCTCAACCTCTGTCGCCGGCTCCTGGAGGGTGGCGCGCCGGGCCTGCATTTCTACAGCATGAATCAGGCGGAGCCCGTGCTGCGGCTCTGGCGGGATCTGGGACTGCCGGGGGCCGAGCGCTTATAAGCCGGTCGTTTATCGCGGCCGGACGGAGTGGCTTCCGGGGGATCAGTTGCCGCTCGTCATGGATTTTCCCGAGGCATTCGGGCGCTTCTTGGTTCTTCAGCGCTTCCGGATCGGGTGGCGTCTGGCGGGGGACGCCGTGAATCCGTCCATGGAGGCTTGACGCCAGCATCCTTGCTGGCGACACCCCCGCCAGTCGCCACCCGATCCTCCCTCAGCTCCCCTCGATTCCTCACTTCCCGAAAACGTAAGTGCATCAGGCAGATCCTGAAGGGAACGACACAAAGCAATTGAGGGAAAAATGGCTTTGTTTCGCAAAACGCCCCTTTTCGCGGCAAACTCTGCCGGGCCGCCCCAGATCCCGTGACTCTAAAGCTTCTACAGCTTTCACCGAGCGCGGCTGAACCATAGTCGCCCTTCACATTGAAACCAAGGCGTAATGGGATATGAACATCAAGCGAAGAGACTTTATCAAGGGGTGCGCAACGGCGTGTGTTCTGATGATGCCGGGCACAGCTAGCCCAGCGACCAGGCTCAATAAAAACGAAGCATCCGTTCGGGATGCAGACTCGCGTATCGAAAAATCAATCAAAGCAGGCTTCGGTGGTGGCTTCTCGGTGCGTGCTCATGGCCGATCAAACGGGCTGACTTACGCCAAAATCGAACATGTTGGCAACCGATATACCGTTGTTTCTGCTGACTTGGTTGACTGGAAGATCATGAGTTCAGCCTGAGAAGGCTAAGCTGTGCAAGATTTCCAGGCAACAGAGTTGGTGATTTCCCCTCGAGTAAGCGTATGTGAAGATCATTGACGACGTCGCGTTTCGCGTGCTGGATTAACAGAAGCACCCTGTAAGGATCTGAGTCGTGTCCCAACAAATCAAATGTATCCGCATACATCCAGGCATTGGCGTAGCTCGCTTGGGAAACAGTGATGAGTTTTATCTTGGCCCCGAAGCCCCTGGTATGGTTGTCGATCCGGGGGGCAGTGGTGGACCTGGGCCTGATGGCGCAACCTACCGCGACAGCAGCGCGCGCTTGAAGCGTCAGGCGCAGCGGTATCGGGTATATGCCTACGACGCCAACGACAAAGTTATCGCCGAGCTGACGGCCGATTCGGGTCTAGTCAAGTCACTCTGCTGGCGGGTTCACGTTAGGAACATGAAGGCCGCGAGTTATGCCTTTCAGGGTGCCTATCGGTTTGATCCGGACGCGTTGCGCAACCCATCCATACAGCCTGGTAAGCAGCCGATCGAGCGTAATCAGTTGATCATCGATCCCGGCGTGCATAGGATCGCCTCCGGGCAGGCTGGACCGGTCGTGATGAAAGGAGACGTCTTCACAGGGATCGAAAAAGGAACCTTACCGGGTGGTTTGCGGTTTGAGGGTTATACGCCCAAAGATCCGTCGCAAGAGGTTGAGGTCACCTATACCGCCGCCAAGGACATCGAGCTGGGCCAACTTCGGCTCGACGCCCAGGATCGTTTGCTGTTCGTGCCGGCACCGGGCAAGGGTGATTGCGTCACCACACCCAAAGTCGTGTTGTCGAACCCCAGTGAATCCATTGAACCGCCGATTGGCCCGGAAAAGGGCGAAAACCCACTGACGAACCAGTTCGCCTATTTCAACGTTCCCGGTTGGTGGGACGATACCTGTTGTGGAGAAATTGACGTTACCGTCACCCTCACTGACGGCACGGTGTTAAGCACGCGCGATAACGTCCAATCGGAATCGGATGATGGGACGAGGAACCCAAAGGCTGGCGCGTGGATCATCACCGCACCACCCAAGTATGCACCTCATATCTACCATGTGGTGTCCATACTGGACCGTGTTTACGAGACCTTCCCGGAAGCTTATCCGTACGCCGGAAAAAGAACCAATTTTTTCCGTGATATTTATCCGATCTTCGCCAACGCCGTCCATTCCGGTTGGGTCAGTGTCGAGGCCGCCGGTGTCAAGCCGGAAGCAAAGAGCCGTGCCCATGGTCCGGCCCAGTCAGGCAACTTGCTTAGTCCTGGATACCTGGCAGCCTTGAGCGATCCCAGCGAGAACATGAAGCCGGTCAGGCAAACCATCTATCGCCTCATGCGTCATGCGCCCGGACCACGAGGACGATTGGTCGATTCGCTGCTGCCCGCACCGCCTCAGCGGCCAACCAGTTGGAAAAGTGAAGAGTTCCAACGCGCTGAAGTTGAGAACCTGATGCCCAAACTGTGGGGTACGGGCGGCAAGCCGCTGCAGAATCGGCAACTGGGCACCAATCTGCCTGACCAATTCCTGAGCTTGACCGATTGGCAGTTGAATCATTTGCAGCACTGGGCTGAAGGGGACTTTGAGGTCGGTGTTGTGCAACAACCGCTGCCCCTGGAAAAGTTGTCCTTGAACGACCAGCCACGCGGGCTCGACAGCGCGGCGCTTGAGCCGACGGCGGGGGGTGGTTTCCACCCCGGCATCGAATTTCCTTACTTGATCATCTACCGTGAGTTTTTCGCCGAGGCGTTCCGGGTTGCCAAAGACGTTGCGCCTGGTTGGCTCTCTGCCTTCATGTCCAGCCCCTGGCAGGGTGACTTCTGGTCGTGCAACGAGGCCTGGTGGCCAGCACATCGGCCGGATATTGTTTTCGAATACGATGCCAAAACAAAGACCCGAACCTATAAAGAGTGGTTCCGGGGCTATGATGCGGAGGGCGAACCCCTTTCATCCACAGATGGTTACAGGCAGATGGCCTATGCCTGGCCAAAGCTGGGGATGGTGCTTCCCATCAAATCCGCCGATGGCCATTTCCTGAAAGATAATGGTTCGGTGGTGTTTGTCGAGCAAGAGCGCGACCCGATACTGAATCGGCCAGCCGCCAAAGGAACATAACCCTTTGCCGTCGACCCTTACCGACCGCGCCGACACCGCTTGGGACGTCGTTGTCATCGGTGCCGGGCCGGCGGGGTCGGCAACCGCCATCACCCTGGCCAGGTTCGGTCAGCGCGTGCTGCTGGTTGACGAGCTGGTGTCCCCGCGCTTCAAGCTGGGTGAATCGCTACCGCCGACCTGTATCGGTCTGGTAAAGCATTTCCTGGGCAATCTTGAGGGCTCGGAGCAGAATCCCGGCGGGGTCTTCCGAACGGCTGGCAATGTCTCAGTATGGGCGACCGCGCGGGCCCAGACCACGGATTTCTTCTTTACGCAAACCGGCTTCGGCCTCTGTGTCGATCGGTTGGCATTCGATGAAGCCTTACGCTCGAATGCCGTTGCCACCGGAGCAGCCTTGCTCAAGGGGATGCGCTTTGAGTCCTGTACCCGTATCGTGGACGGTCCTTTCAATTGGCGACTGAGCTTAAGCTCGCCAGGGCAGACGCAAGTGCACCGCACGCGTTATCTGGTCGATGGTTCAGGACGGTTGGCGGTGGTTGCCAAGGCTCTAGGTGTTCATACCGATATCACGGATGATTTGTTCGCCTATGCGCAATGGTTTACTGCCGTTGGTGAGGATGATGACCGGTATACCCGGATTGAAGCGGGGCCGCACGGCTGGTGGTACAGCAACCGTCTGCCCGGTGCCGAAGACCATGCGGCCAGGCGCTTAGTCGTATTCCACTCTGACAAAGACCTGCCCGAAGCGAAAAGGGCCGCACATCAGGAGGGTTTTAACCAATTGTTGGACGACTCCACGCATATCGGGCCCTTGCTTAAAGCTGGGGGGTACCGTCCCTGCGGAACCATCCGTGGCGCGCCGGCTAACAGTCAGCGATTAGGGGTTTTTTGTGGTGACGCCTGGCTGGCGGTGGGCGATGCGGCACAAGCTTACGATCCGCTGTCGTCGCAAGGCATCGATAAAGCACTCAGGACGGGTAGTCACGCTGGGCATATGATTCATTACGCCTTGACCGACAACCCGCGGAGCGCGACAGACCTAGGCAGCGGCAATGCGTTCATCCAGCAGTACGCCGAGCAACAGCAGCGGCTTTGGCAAACGTACTGGTCGCAGCGAGATTTCCATTATCGTGCACAACAGCGCTGGCCGGAAAAGCTGTTCTGGCAACGTCGGCACCAGCCCCGGCTTTCTCCTGGGCACCTTCGCCTCGAAGTTGGCTTCGTTTCGTAGTAGCGGCCCCTCCAGCCCGCCACAAGCTTGCGGGGCCGGCACATCCGCCGGCCTTGGGATTACCCCACTCCCTACAACCGGGTCATCGTCCTGCGCGACAACAAGCTGGCCGACAGCCGCGACGCCCAAGTCACCCTGGCGGAGATCCCCTTCGTCCGCCTGCGCGACGAACTCAACAACCGCCTCCTGACCTGCGCCGCCAGCTTCGGCCAGACCGTCGCCGCCGCTCAGCGCGCCCTCGGGATGGCCCCCCGAGCGTGGTGCGGGTTCTCGCCGGGATGATCCAGGAACAGCCAGTAGCCGACCCGTCGCCCCTGGGCGTCGAACTGCACCCCCTGGGTGATGCGCCCGCCCTCGGGCAGGGCCTCATTGCGGCTGTGGTCGAGATAGTCCGGCTCCCGCACCTGAAGTTGCAGCGGCACCCGCCCGCGGGGACCGCAGCGGCGGCGGCGATAGACTAGGACCTCCCCCGACTCCACCAGGGTGCGCATCACCAGGGCCTGGAGGCCATAGCCATTGGTGAGTCCGTCCGCGTCACACTCGGTGCTCTCCCACCAGTCGCGCCAGCGCTGCTGGCGGCTCGGGCTGGACCACTGGGTGACGATCCCGGCGCCGATCACGTTGTTGACGATGGCATCCCGCGCCCGCTTGGCCCAGGGGTTGTCCCGCACCAGGGCGCGGTGACGGTTGCGCAGGGTGACCAGATCGCCCTGGATCTCGGCATTGGGGCCGGTGGACGGGGCGTACCAGCCACTGGTGCGCCGGGTAACCTTGGCGCCTTCGTAGGTGCGCTGGGCGGGAACCAGGCCGAAGAGGCGGCCGAGGGGCGCGACCACTTCCCGCTGCACCCAGAGCACCAGACCGCGCGCCAGGGTTGGACCAGCCACCTTAGTCACGGTAGAAGGTGCCGTAGCGGCGGTAGGGATTGACGCCGGATTCGGCCATATCGAGGGCAGCGACATCGCGCCGCGCCTGCTTGATCGCGGCATCCAAATCGGCGCCGCTCTGGTACTCCACCAGGCGATCGCCCAACTGGATACGCCGCAGGCCCCTGGCCCGCAGGTTCAGCAGCGCTTGGTACTGGCCTCGGGTGTAACCCATGCTCGACTACAAGATGTAGGGGTGTTGAGCATAGGTTGTCGCAAGATGTGGGGCAGAACTACGTAAAATTGCACCAGGGGGAAGGTTGGGTGAAGCGGATAACTCCGCCCAGATCAGGGGGCGTTGGGAGGCAGGGATTACAGGTCAAACTGAGTGATTGCGTCGCTCACGCTTGATCGGGCAGCGTCTCCCCGAGTACTTTCAGCCAGCCGCGTAACCGCTGCTGCTGGTCCTCCCTCAGCTCGGTGTCAAACAGACCGTAGAGTGACTGGGCCTCGAACAGGAAGTGGGCGTCCATTTCCGCGAGGAGCTGGAGGATGAGCCCCTGGATCGTCGGCCGGGCGGAGGCCGCGAGGTCTTCCTCGATGCGCGCCATCAGTAACCGCAGGGCGTCGTGTTGGCGCATCAGCTCCGGCATATCGAGGTAGTTACAGCTATTCTCGGTGGTGAGAAAGGCGAGGATCGCGTGCTCCTCAAGAAACATGTGCCGGCTTATCGCCTCGCTGAAGGTCGCGAAATCTTGGCGGGGATCACTGCGGTTGGCATCGCGGAGATGCTTCGCCTGGTCCTCCAGCCGGACATGGTCCCGTTGCAGAATCTCGGTAATGGTCATGGCTTGTCCCCTCTCGGTTACTGACTACTAGGGCGCGCGTCGGGTGTTCCCCTTGCCACTCTCACCGTCCCATTGATCATCCTGGGTCATGCGCATCCAGCGAGGATCGGCTCGCGCAATGACGGAAATCCTTACCGCTTTACTGAGGATTGTAGACCAAAACTGAGCGAGCAAGCGCCGAGGGGCGTTGGTGTCACGGGTTGGGCCTGACCTGACAAAGGAGGTAGGCTCAAAGGTTGCTGTCGCGGGATGAGGGCAATTGCCACAGAGCGGACGGTGGAGAACGGTTGTCCGATGAGCGCTACACGCTGTTTGCTGCCGCTGGCGGTCAATCTCTTGGGAGGCCGCTCATTGTCGCATAGCCGCCACCCGTAACCCCTTGGCGGAGAACGTGCGCGATGACCCTAAACCGGTCACCAATCCGGTGCGATTGCTGGTGTGCATGACGTCCCGCCCCCCTAATTTCAGAGTCTCAGGACGGCAGAGACGAAAAGGAATTGGATGTCAGTCGGGAAGCTGTTTCGGTGCCCGATTCTCAGGGGGGATCGTTGACAGGTACCCTATCCAGTGCTCAACTGAGTACCA
>JAGVUH010000502.1 GCA_019136395.1 Gammaproteobacteria bacterium | reverse complement strand
AGGGGCGGCCCAAGCCCTCGACTCTGACGCCTACCGCCCCGGGGTTGGGGCGGCGGGCGTCAAGTAGGCCAAAAGACCGCTGCGCGGCAAAAGTCACTGTCCGCCGCGCACGAGACGAACGTACCTCCGAACGTAATTATGGCTGTTGCTGCCGACGTAGCCATTGTTAAAATTGACGCTCCACATGCCGTACCAAACGTTGGCATTCGGCAACGAAGACCAGAAGAACCCATCCCTAGGCGTATTCGGAAAGGCCGCTGTCCAAATCGTGGGCTGTCCGTAATCCCCCTCGCACCTTTCAGATGTAGCATTCACAAAGATACTGGCATCCCCGTTTACCGACTCTTCGTAACATAGCCCGTAAACTCGCAACTGAATCCGTGATAATAAGTACAACCTGGACCCTGCTCCACGGTAAATGACAATGGTCCGGCACGTCGCAAATCAATAACGCACGGAGAATCGGCATCGACCGCTATTACACGCCAATTATTCGCCGAAACAACTTGCGTGCTTCCCTCTAATTGACCTATGCATCCATCCCCCTTCAGCGTCAACACGGCAAAGTCATTCTCGACAAATATATGCAGATCTGCATTGGAACCGTTCCCGGTATAGGCACCATTGAGGGCAGAATTAGCTGCGGGGATAGCTGCTATCCGAGTTTCCGAGGATTGACCACCCCTGACCGAGGTATGGGGTGTTAGCACTGCCTGTTGGTAATCGTTACAAACCTTGGGGCTGGTCGAATAAAAATAGGTAATCTCTTTCCCGGTCTCGTCTCGGCGTTTCGCCATGAGGTTTTGGCCGCCCTCGCCGTTGGTCGTAATCTGTTCGTCATACAGGCCCGGATATTTGGCCTTGAGTTTCCGCAATTGCTCTTCCGGACCGGCGACCATGAACTTATAACAGAGGGGCGCTTCCGGAGGCGCGTTAGCTGTGGGCGCCAATTCGGCGGCAAAGTAAATCGGCAATTTCTCCCCTGGGGTTGCTGGCGTTGGGGGGATCGCTGGTTCATGCGACTGCACGGCGGGTGCCGTGGTCGCCACCGCTTCAGACATCGCTATAGCCGGCTTGGTGACGTCATGATCCAGTTTGTGGTATGCCACTAATTCAGCGAAGAAAAAGCCAGCGAACGCCACCAAGAGCCCAGGTAAAAAAACATCCAAGATGCTCGAGAGGAATCCCTGCGGGTTATTCTTCCCAGGTTCGGACCGTGAAACGCCGACGGGTGGCGCTGGCGCCGGCACCTTCCGCTTGATGTCCGGCGAGGGGAGAATCACCGGTTCCGCGGGCCGTGCCGGCGGTTCCGTGCGCCAAGCCTGTTGAAAGGACGCCATGTCCGGCCAGCGCTGCTCCGCCTTGACCGCTAGGGCCTTGAGCAGGACGCGCTCCTGTCCAGGGGTGATGGCAATCCCCAGTCTGGAGGGGGGCACCAGTTCATCCTGGTCGAGCCGGTCCAGGGATTCCGGCGGGACCTGGCCAGTAATGGCACGGTAGCAGGTGGCGGCGAGACCGTAAACGTCGGTCCAGGGGCCTTGCTTGCCCCGGGTCCGGTACTGCTCTTCCGGGGCGTAACCGGGCTTGAGGATGATGGAGAGGCTCTTGCTGTGCTCGCTGGCGGCGAAGCGGGCGGCGCCGAAGTCGAGGAGTTTGATGCGCCCGTCTTCAGTCAGGTAGATGTTGTCCGGGGCCAGGTCGCGGTGCAGGAGGCCTTCTTTATGCACCGCCCGCAGGGCATCCATGACGGGCATGAGGAGTGTGAGGGCATCCGCGACGCTGATCCGGCCGCCCGGTTGTTGCTCCAGGTAGTGACGCAGGGTAATGCCTGCCACGTAGTCCATGACACAGTAGCCGGTGCCATGGGCGCGGAAGAAGTTTTTGACGGTGACGATGCCCGGATGCTGGTCGAAGTGGGCCAGGGCGCGGGCCTCTTCGAGGAAGCGCTCGAGGCCGTAGGCGAACTGGTCGCCGGCTTGACCGGAGTAGATGGCGAGGCTGACGCCGTCCGGAGCGCGCCCCGCGCTGTCACGGGGGAAATACTCCTTGATGGCCAGCCGCAGGTGGAGGTTGTCGTCCCAGGCGAGGTAGGTGATGCCGAAGCCGCCGTGGCCGAGGACCCGGCCGATGCGGTAACGGCCATCCAGGACCCGGCCGAGGGCGAGGGCGGGCGGGGAGTTGTCCAGCCCGGTGCGCCAGCCACACGCTGGGCACGGCATGCCGACGAGGGGAGCGAAACAGTGCGGACAACGGCTAGGGTCTGATGCCGTCATAACTCAAAACCGAACACGCTGTACACGGGTTGAGACAGGCGGTGTCCACGCGTAACGCCGTCATTGGTAATCCACCTCGAAACTGATGGCCGGGGTGGCGAGATAAAAACGGGCGCCCGGCGCCAGTGACTGGGCTTGACCGGGCTGGAGGCGGGTCGCGTCCCCTGCCCGCCCCGGTCCAGCGGCCAGAAAGACGCCATTGGTGGACCAGCAGTCCTCGACATAAAAGCCGCCCTGGGCGGCGTCATGGCCCACCACGGCATGACGTTGGCTGACGGCGCTCTCCTCCGCGGGTATGACCAGTTGCACCAGGGCGGGATTTCGCCCGATGGCGATCGGTCGCGTCGCCAGGGGGAGGGTCTGTCCGGCATAGGGACCCGCAACCACGCGGAGGATGGGTTGGTGGACCGGCGACTGGACGGGTGGGTGGAGGGGGGTCTGGGCTGGTGGTGTTGGAATGGGCGGGACTTCAGACTGGGAACGCCGCTGTCCCATGGCTCGGGTGAACCCGGCCTGCAACCGTGCCCGGCCCGTTTGGGTGGAGAGTTGGTAGAGGATGGCCAGGAGCAGGAGGCCCAGCAGACCCAGGGCACCGACCAGGACCGGTTCCCGATACCACCAACGTTCCAGGGCGGTGATGCGACGCTGGCTGACTTGGTAGGGGATGCCAGCCCGGTCCAGCAGGGGCAGCAGGGCATCCGCCGCAACGGCCCAGCCCAGGCCCTCGCCCACCACCACCCGTTCCAGACCGAGGGTGCCTTCCTCGTTGACCGTTGGGACCATGGCCAGGGCCTTGAGGGTGTTGATCCCGATGACCCGTCCGGCCTCATCAAAAAGGGGACCGCCGGAATTGCCGGGGTTGATGGCCGCGCTGATCTGGACCAGCGGAGGACCGGCCCCATCCCCGCGGGGCAACAGGCGGCCGATGATCCCTTCAGTCAGGGTAGCCGCGCTGAGGGCTTGCAGATCACCCTGGTCATCGGCGCCCCCCGGAAATCCGACGGCGACCACGGGGTCCCGCTGCGCCAGTGTGGCGAGGGTGGCAAAGTGGGCTGAGGGTCGGGCGACAAGGCGATGCAGTTTCAGTACCGCCAGGTCCTTGCCCATGTCCCACTCCAGGACCTGGGCATCGACCAAGGAGGGGGGTTCTGTATCCAATAGGACGCTGACTTTGCCATCCTGGTCAACGCAGGAGACCACATGCCAATTGGTGGCGATATGCGTGCCACCAGTCAGGATGAAGCCTGAGCCGGTACCCTCATCACCATTGGTAGCATGGCATAGCACACGCACGGTGACGGCATTCATGGAGGTGATGAGGGTATCGGCTGGCAACCCGATCGGGAAATAGCAGAGAACCGCAATCACCCAAGGTAGGGTACGATCAAGAAATGGTCGGCGGATCATCGGCTTGGAATATCAATCACCATGCGATAGATGTAAAAAACGTTGATTTCATGCTTGACAAAACAACATGAAAAAAATCATTTGCAACCCGAAAGCGACATCAATACATCTTCTGATCACTATAGTGGGTCATGCAAAAATCAAATTATGCTACTCCAATACCGCACAGATAATCAATAGCTTGATTCAATGCGGCATCAGATTCCTTCTTCATAATGACATCGCCAATAATTAACTTTTTTTCTTCCAGCATTTTTAATTGCATATCGCCAACCCAGCTATATATTAACACTACATCTGATTGATTACAGCCAAATAAAACGCCTCTGAGCCTACTACCAGCTTTTTGAGATAGCCCCAAATCTTTGCCATCTGGCAGCCATCCTTCCATGATGGTTGCGCGGTAATAACCTTTAAATTTCCCATAGTGCCATTTCACAAAAGCATTGACCGCAAGAGCATCGCTGGGGTTTTTTTTGATATAATGAAATTCTTTAGTTTGATATACGTTTGGTTGATCTTTTAATGCTTTTCCTTCTTGAGGGTGCAGTAAATTCTTGGCTTCCCTTTCGGAATACGCTACCGGCGTATTACCACCAGCTGAACAACCAACCAATAAAATAGCAAGTAACATAATGGGTAATATTTTTTTCATTTTAAATTGGCCTCGCGGAGAGTGATGGTGGGTTAAATGAATTCAAACTATCTAAATATAGGGTTAATGGTATTTCTATCGTCTACACCTCGCTTGGTAAATTACTGATTTCCGCCATTAAGGAAACATTAATCCAATTTTATCAAAATTTGTGTATGAAATTAAGTCAGGCGCTAAAGATTGTTGCTTGAATATTAAAACACTGAATTTCAATTCAGGAACCAAGCACCAACACTCAAAATTAATTAATTTGATCAAGGAGGTCTCGTGCTTCCTGCAAACCCTCGTCTGCTGCCTTTTGAAGCCATTTAATTCCTTCGTTCTTATTTTTTGCGACCCCTCCACCGTTCAAATAAGCAATTCCCATGTTATATTGTGCGGGGGCATGACCCTGATCAGCCGCTTTTCGGAACCACGCTACAGCTTCGGAAGGATCTTTCTTTACACCTGTACCATTTAAATAAGCAACGCCCAAGTTAAATTGAGCTTCATCAAGTCCTTGTTCAGCCGCCTTACGGTACCATTTTATTGCATCAGAATTTTTTATTTTCACGCCAATACCAAACTGGTACATTGCTCCAAGCCTTAGTTGAGACATCGCATGCCCCTGATCTGCTGCTTTTCGATACCAATCCAAAGCCTTCTTAAGATTTTTAGAGATGCCTAAGCCTTCTTCATGAAACCCAGCAACTATATGCTGGCCATTGGGATCACCTTTATCTGCAACTTTCTGAAACCAATATAGAGCCTCTTGATAATTTTGCGTCACACCTTGTCCGCTAAGATGCATATTACCAATTGCAAATTGTGCATCTGTATTGTCTTGGCTTGCTGATTTTGAGAACCATTCGAGAGCTTGTTCATCATTTTTTGGTACGCCATCTCCGGTAAGGTAAAAATGACCCAAAAAATATTGAGCATAACTATGCCCTTGCTCTGCTGCGTTTCTAAACCATTTTGCTGCCTTTTCGTTATCCTTTGGTACGCCTTGAGCAAGGGTATACATCAAGCCAAGCTTGTGTTGACCCTCAGGATGATTCTGTTCAGCTGCAAGCCGATACCATTTCACGGCTTCCGCATAATCTTTCTTAACTCCTCTACCATTTGCATATAAAAAACCTAATCCATGCTGCGCATCAGCAACCCCCTGATCAGCGGCTTTGCGATACCAGTCGGCAGCTAAGTTATCGTTCTGGTTTACCCCATTGCCAAGAAAATATTGCAACCCAATGGCATATTGGGCACCCGCAAGTTTTTGGTTTGCGGCTTTAAGGTACCATTCATGCGCCTTTGCATGATCCAGGGTGACCCCTTTTCCGAGTGAATACAATAGCCCCAACTCAAGTTGAGCTACTGCATAATCTTGTTTTGCTGATTTCTCATACCAAC
>JAGVUH010000203.1 GCA_019136395.1 Gammaproteobacteria bacterium | reverse complement strand
TCTGATGCTTTCGTGCGATATTGACGTTCTCGACGATGACCTGCTTGCCATCGACGACACGCAGTACCGTGCCCCGCGAACCCTTGTCTTTTCCCGTGAGGACGACGACATCGTCCCCCTTTCTGATCTTGCGCATGGTCCCATTACCTCATAGAACTTCGGGAGCGAGGGAGATAATCTTCATGAACTTCTCACCACGCAGTTCCCGGGTGACCGGACCAAAGATACGGGTGCCGATCGGCTGCAGCTGATTGTTCAGGAGCACCGCCGCGTTGCCGTCAAAACGGATCAGAGACCCGTCCGGACGCCTGACCCCGGCGGCGGTACGCACCACCACCGCGTTATAGACGTCACCCTTCTTTACCTTGCCGCGGGGGATGGCATCCTTAACCGCCACCTTGATGATATCGCCGATGCTGGCATAGTGCCGATGCGAGCCGCCGAGCACCTTAATGCACTGCACGCGCTTAGCGCCACTATTGTCGGCAACGCCCAGATTGGTCTGCATCTGAATCATTGTCTTGTACCTGAAAAGTCACGCCCAGCGCGGTTGAGGACCTAAGGAGCACTCCCGGCTTCGGCAAAATTCGGCGTTATCAGCGCGCCTTCTCCACTACCTGGATCAGTCGCCAGGCCTTGGTCTTGGAGATGGGCCGACACTGTTCAACGGTTACCCAATCGCCCTTGCCACAAACATTGGCTTCATCGTGCGCATGGATCTTGGTCGAGCGGCGAATAAACTTACCGTACAGCGGATGCTTGACACGCCGTTCCACCAACACCGTGATGGTCTTGTCCATGGCGTCACTGACAACACGACCGGTCAATGTCCGGTTGGCCTTGGCTTCCTCGTTCATCAGCGCTCCGCCTTCATCTTAGTTAGGACAGTTTTAATACGCGCGATATTGCGCCGCCCGGCCTTCATCTCGGAGGGGCGGGTCAATTGCCCTACACCCCGCTGCATGCGCAGATTGAACTGCTCTCTGAGTAACTCATGCAGTTGCTTTTCGAGCTCGGCCGCGCTCTGTTGTCTCAGTTCGCTTGCCTTCATCACATTATCGTCCGCTTGCTAAAGGTGGTCTGAATGGGCAGCTTTGCCGCCGCGAGGGCGAAAGCCTCGCGGGCGAGTTCTTCGCTCACACCCTCGATCTCATAGAGCATGCGCCCCGGCTGGATCTGCGCGACCCAGTATTCCACGCTGCCCTTACCGGAGCCCATGCGCACTTCCAGGGGTTTCTTGGTAATCGGCTTGTCAGGGAACACCCGGATCCAGATCTTGCCACCACGCTTAACCTTACGTGTGATCGTGCGTCGGGCGGCCTCGATCTGCCGTGCGGTAATCCGACCACGGCCAATGGCCTTGAGGCCATATTCGCCAAAGCTCACATCACAGCCGGTCAATGCCAGACCACGGTTGCGATCCTTGTGAAGCTTGCGGAATTTGGTGCGCTTCGGTTGCAGCATGGGTTAACCCCTCCGGGCGGCGGGTTTGGGGCCGCGGGCAGGTTTCGCGGGAGTCTCCTCCACCACCTGACCGGGGAAGACCTCGCCTTTGAAAATCCACACCTTCACGCCAAGCACGCCATAGGTGGTGCGCGCCTCGGCGATGCCATAATCGATGTCGGCCCGCAGGGTATGCAAGGGCACTCGACCCTCCCGGTACCATTCGCTGCGCGCAATTTCGGCCCCGTTCAGACGACCGCCAATGTTGACCTTGATTCCCCCGGCACCCAGACGCATGGCATTTTGGACCGCGCGCTTCATCGCTCGGCGGAACATGATGCGCTTTTCGAGTTGCTGGGCAATGCTCTCGGCAACCAATTGCGCGTCCAGTTCGGGCTTGCGGATCTCCTCGATACTGAGGTGCACCGGCACGCCCATCTTTTCGGAAACTTCCTTACGCAGCTTATCGATATCCTCGCCCTTCTTGCCGATCACCACGCCGGGGCGGGCCGTGTGAATGGTGATGTGCGCATTGTTGGCGGGACGGTCAATCTGAATCCGGCTGACCGAGGCCTGCGACAATTTTTGCCGCAAAAAGTCACGAACCTGAATATCCGTATTGAGCAGGTCCGGGAAGTGTTTGGAATCAGCGTACCACTTGGAGGTCCAGTCCTTGACGATCCCCAGGCGAATGCCGGTCGGATGAATTTTATGACCCATGCTGGCTTCTCTTTGCGCGTCAGGCTTCGGCAACGGTCACGGTGATGTGACTGGTCCTTTTGGTGATCCGGTTGGCACGACCCTTGGCTCGCGGGCGGATGCGTTTCATGCTCTGCCCTTCATTGACCTGGATCGCCGTGACCTTGAGTTCGTCCACGTCGGCGCCGGCGTTGTTCTCGGCGTTGGCGATCGCGGACTCCAGGACCTTCTTCACCAGCCCAGCACCCTTCTTGGTGCTGAAGGTCAGAAGGTTGAGGGCCGATTCCACCCGCAAACCGCGAATTTGATCGGCCACCAGGCGCGCTTTCTGTGCGGAGATGCGCGCCATCTTTAGTGTTGCTTCAGCCTGCATGTTGTTGTCCTCGACCTAGCGCTTCTTCTTGGCCTTTTTATCGGCCGCGTGGCCACGGTAGGTCCGGGTCAGGGCGAACTCGCCGAGCTTATGCCCGATCATGTTCTCGTTGATCAGGACCGGTACATGCTGGCGGCCGTTATGGACCGCGATGGTCAAGCCAACCATCTCCGGCAGCACCATGGATCGGCGCGACCAGGTTTTTATGGGGCGCTTGCTGTTTTGGGCGACCGCGTCCTCCACCTTCTTGATCAGGTGGTAGTCCACAAAGGGTCCCTTACGAATGGAACGTGGCACTTGCTCAACCTCGCCTTAATTACTTACGTCCACGACGACGCACGATCATCTGATCCGTGCGCTTGTTGGAACGGGTCTTGTGGCCCTTGGTCGGCACGCCCCAGGGCGTAACCGGGTGTCGACCGCCGGAGGTGCGACCCTCGCCGCCGCCGTGGGGATGATCGACGGGGTTCATAACGACGCCACGCACGGTCGGCCTCACGCCGCGCCAGCGACTGGCGCCGGCCTTACCGAGTTTACGCAGGCTGTGTTCGTTATTACCAACCTCGCCAATGACCGCGCGGCACTCGGAACTGACCTTGCGCATCTCGCCCGATCTAAGGCGCAGCGTGGCATAGCCCCCTTCGCGGGCGATCAACTGCGCCGATGCTCCGGCAGCACGCGCCATTTGCGCCCCTTTTCCCGGTCGCATCTCGATGCAATGCACCAGGGTACCCAAGGGAACATTGCGCAGCGGGATGCAGTTACCTGGTGCGATCGGGGCATCATCCCCGGCGAGGACCTGGGCACCCGCCTTCAAGCCCTTTGGCGCAATGATGTAGGCCCAGTCACCATCCACGTACTTCAGCAGGGCAATGTGCGCGCTGCGGTTCGGGTCATACTCCAGGCGCTCCACGACCGCGGGCACACCTTGCTTATTACGCTTGAAGTCAATGATGCGGTAGCGCTGCTTGTGGCCACCTCCCTGGTGGCGAACCGAAATCCTTCCCGCGTTGTTACGGCCACCGGACTTGGTCTTCTTGTCCAGCAACGGCTCGTGGGGTGCACCTTTGTGCAGATCCGGCGACACCACCTTGACGACGAAGCGTCGTCCTGGGGATGTCGGATTAGTCTTTACAATTGCCATCTTGACTGATCCCCATGCGCCTAGGCGTTACCGCCAAAATCAATGGTTTGGCCCGCTGCCAGGCGGACATAGGCCTTTCGCCAGTCCTTACGCTGACCGAAGCGCTGGCCAAAGCGCTTTTTCTTGCCCTTAACGTTGAGGATCTGCACCTGCTCGACCTGAACGTCAAAGAGCGACTCGACGGCCTTGCCGACTTCCTGTTTGTTGGCATCGGGCACGACGCGAAAGGCGTACTGGCCATTGGCTTCCGCGGCCTGGCTCGCCTTCTCGGAGATAACCGGGGCCAATAGGACCTTAAGGAGTCTTTCCTGATTCATGCCAAACGCTCCTCGAGTTTACGAATGGCGCCCTCGGTGATTACCAGGTTCTCGAAGGCGATCAGACTGACCGGGTCCGCTTCATCCGCCGTCAGTACATCCACCCGCGGTAGGTTACGCGCCGCCAGGAACAGATCGTCGTCCAGATCAGGAATCAGAATCAGCACGTCGGACAATTGCATGTCCTTAAGCTTATTCGCCAGGATACGGGTCTTGGGTTCTTCGACGCGGAAATCGGGTACAACCGAGATCCGTCCTTGTCTGGCCAGTTCCGACAAAATGGAGCACATGGCTCCCCGGTACATCTTGCGGTTGACCTTCTGGGAGTAGTTGCGCGGCCGAGCAGCAAAGGCCCGTCCACCTCCCCGCCAGATAGGCCCACGGGTGGTGCCGGCGCGGGCACGACCCGTCCCTTTTTGCCGGAAGGGCTTGGACCCTCCCCCCGAAACATCGGAACGGCTCTTTTGCGCGACGGTGCCCGAGCGGGCGGAGGCCAGGTACGCGGTCACCACCTGGTGGATGAGGGCAGGCTTGTATTCGACGGCAAACACGCCGTCGGCAACCTGGACAGGGGCGTCTTCGCCGCTTCTTGCTTGAATTTCCATTGTCTTATTAGCCCTTGCTCTTCTTGACGGAAGGCAAAACGACCAGGCGTCCGCCCGTGGGACCCGGGACGCCGCCACGAATAAGGAGCAGGTTTCGTTCGGCGTCGACGCGAACCACTTCGAGATTTTGCTGCACGCGATTGACGCTACCCATGTGCCCGGCCATGCGCTTGCCCTTCATGACCCGACCCGGGGTCTGGCACTGACCAATGGAGCCTGGGGCCCGGTGTGACACGGAGTTGCCATGGGTGGCATCCTGGGTGCGGAAGTTGTGACGACGGACACCTCCGGCGAAGCCGCGCCCCTTGGTCACGCCACGCACATCGA
Source organism: Gammaproteobacteria bacterium (assembly GCA_019136395.1). The sequence goes on along the minus strand of JAGVUH010000203.1, from coordinate 827 downwards.
CCTTCTGACCCGCGGCGAAGATGGTGACCCCGATCTCCTGGCCGGCGGTGAGTTCAATGCCTTCGCCGGCGTCCAGCCTGAACTCACGCAGGACCTCACCGGCGGTGACCCCCGCCCGGGCGAAATGACCCGCCAGGGGCTTGGTGACGCGGGAGGGACGGCGCTCGCCCATGGTGACCTGCACGGCACGGTAACCGTCCGTATCCTCAGTCTTCAGCTGGGTCACGCGATTTGGCTGGACCTCTATGACGGTCACCGGGACGGAAACACCTTCCTCGGTGAAGATCCGGGTCATGCCGGCCTTGCGGCCGATCACACCAATAGTCATGGTCCTCTCCTCAGCTCAGCTTGATCTGCACGTCCACGCCGGCCGCCAGATCGAGTTTCATCAGGGCGTCAACCGTCTTGTCCGTGGGATCGACGATATCCATCAAACGCTTGTGCGTCCGCAGCTCGTATTGGTCACGGGCGTCCTTGTTGACGTGCGGAGAGATGAGCACCGTAAAACGCTCTTTTTTGGACGGCAGGGGGATCGGGCCCAACACCTGCGCGCCGGTGCGCTTCGCGGTATCAACGATCTCATGCGCGGAGCGATCAATCAGCCGGTGATCGAAGGCCTTGAGGCGGATACGAATTCTTTGATTGGCCATGCGTCTTACTCGATAACCTTGGAGACCACGCCCGCGCCCACGGTCCGTCCACCTTCGCGCACTGCGAAGCGCAGGCCTTCGGTCATGGCGATGGGGGCGATGAGTTTGATGGTCATCTTGACGTTGTCGCCAGGCATGACCATCTCGACGCCTTCGGGCAGTTCGCAGGCGCCGGTG
>JAGVUH010000311.1 GCA_019136395.1 Gammaproteobacteria bacterium | reverse complement strand
CCTCTTCAGCCGCACCCTCATGTACTTCCGTCGCCCGAAGGGCATTCAGGCCATGGCCATGGGCGAGTTCTGCCCGGCGGTGACCCTGGAGTGCGGCAAGGTCGGGGACCGGCATGGCCTGGAGCATGCCCGCGCTACCATCGACGCCTGCCTGCACCTGGCCGCCCTGCCCCAGCACCCGGTGCCGCCCCACGACCTCGACCTCTTTCACACCGTGGCCCGGGTCGAGGTGCCACCGGCACTGAGTTTCGCCTTCCCCCCCGGCCAGGGGGACATCCTCTTCACCCCGGACCTGGATCGGTTCAATTTCCGGGAACTACCCCGTGGCACCGCCTTCGGCCGGGTCACGGGTCACCATGAACCCTACCTGGACGCCCGTGACGAACAGGGCCGGGACGTCTACGCGCGCTTTTTCCACGTCGCGGCGGGTGAACTGCGCCTCTCCACCCCGGTGATGCCCTCCATGCTCACTCTGAACGAGGAGGTCATCCGCCAGGACTGCCTCTGTTACCTGATGGAACGTTACAACGACCATGTACCCCACTAGGCATAATAGCTAACGCAGAAAAGGGGTTACCGGATCATCCTGACACTTTATGAGATGAGTCTTTTAGTTGCCAATAAATCTTAAGAAGATAACCTAATCCATTGCTTCGCGCAGAAAGCGAAACAGCCGCCGGTCCCCATCGGTCCTGCCCCGTTCGCGGTCCTTGCGGGCGGCGCGGATCAGGGTACGGAGCTGATGACGGTCAAGATCGGGGTACCCGTTCAATAGATCCCCCAGGGCCGGGTCACCCTCGGTGATCAGGCGCTCGCGCCAACGCTCCAGGCGGTGCAGACGGGTGGCCTCCGCCTGTTTTGGCCTCCGCCTGTTTTTGGCGCTCCTGACCATGGAGCAGGGCCTCGACGGCCGCCATGTCCTCCTTGGCCAGCAGGTTGGCGATGCGCTTGTAATGCCGGCCCAGGGCACGGATGTCCTTGATGCGCGCCGTCTCGTCGATGGCGGCCCAGGTGGCCTCGCTCAGGTCCAGACGTTCCAGTTCACTCCGGGGCAGGGAGACCAGGCGCTGCGCCAGGTCCTGAAGGACCTGATGCTCCCGTTTGACCTGGCTTTTGCTGGGTCCCTCGGGAAAATGCTCCTCCTGGGCATGGGCATAGTGGTCGCCGTGGTGATCGCCTTCCGGATGGCCCTGGCCATGGTGCCCCCTCCGGGAGTCGGCATGAGCGCCCGTGGCCTGGCCACGCGGTTGATCCGCTCGCCCCTGGCCATGACCCGGGGCTTGGGCCGCTGCGTCGCCGGTGGGGTGCTTCATTCGATCCATTCCAGGTGCTCCAGAATCAGTTGGGGCTTGAACTCGCCCCGGAACTCGTTGACATCCAGGCGGTAAGCCAGGCGCACCCGATCCCCCGCGCCATCATGCTGGTCGCCACGGCGAAAACCGATGCCCTCGATCGGCAAGCCGAGGCCATTCTCGGCGCGCAGGTGCAGGCGCAGATGCTCGCCCTTGCCGAGCCGCTTGCGGCCCAGGACCCGGAAAATGCCATCAAAGATCGGCTCGGGAAAGCCCTTGCCCCAGGGGCCGGCATGGCGCAGGGCCTGGGCGGTGGCCAGGTCGAAGGCCTGGGGCGGCAGTTCGCCATCGGACAGGATCTCCCGCACCAGGGGCGCGTCGCCCAGCTCGTCCCGCACCGCCTGGCAGAAGGCCAGGCGAAAGGGCTCCAGGGCCGCCTCGGCCAGGGTCAGGCCGGCGGCCATGGCATGGCCACCGAAGCGGACGATGAGCCCCGGATGGCGCTTGTCCACGGCATCGATCAGGTCGCGGATGTGCAGCCCCTCCACGGAACGGGCCGAGCCGCGGAGCAGCCCCTCGTCCCCCGGGGCGAAGGCGATGGCGGGGCGGTGCCAGCGTTCCCGCACCCGGGCGGCGAGGATGCCGATCACCCCCTGGTGCCAGCCGGGCTCGAACAGGCAGAGGGCGGGGGGCAGACCGCCGGGCTCCAGGTGCAGGGCGGCCAGGGCGGCCTCGGCCTCCTGCTTCATGTCGTGCTCGATCGCGCGGCGGCGCTGGTTGAGCTCGTCCAGGTGCCGGGCGATGGCCAGCGCCTGCTCGGGATCATCCGTCAGCAGGCACTCCACCCCCAGGGACATGTCCTCCAGGCGGCCGGCGGCGTTGAGGCGGGGACCGGCCTGGAAGCCCAGGTCCCGGGCCACGGCGCGGTTGGGGTCACAGCCGGCCACCGTCAGCAGGGCGCGGATGCCGGGATTGCCCTGGCCGGAGCGGATGCGTTTGAGGCCCCGCTCCACCAGGATGCGGTTGTTCTGGTCCAGGGTCACCAGGTCCGCCACCGTGCCCAGGGCCACCAGATCCAGGAAATCCGCCAGATTGGGCGCCGGGCGCTCCGGCCCAAACCAGCCCAGATCGCGCAGGCGGGCACGCAGGGCGGCCAGGAGGTAAAAGACCACCCCCACCCCCGCCAGGTGCTTGCTGGGAAAGGGGTCCCCCGGCTGGTTGGGGTTGACGATGGCCACCGCGTCCGGCAGGGTATCCCCCGGCAGGTGGTGATCCGTCACCAGGACCTGGATGCCCAGTTCCCTGGCGCGGGCCACGCCCTCCACGGCGGCGATACCGTTGTCCACGGTCAGGATCAGGTCCGGCCCCCACTCCTGCGCCGCCTCCACCACGGCCGGGCTCAGGCCATAGCCAAAGGCAAAGCGACTCGGTACCAGGTAGGACACCCGCGCCGCGCCCAGGGCCCGCAGCACCCGCACGGCCAGGGCGCTGCCGGTGGCGCCGTCGGCATCGTAGTCCCCCACCACCAGGATGGCGCCCCCCGTCGTGACCAGTTCCGCCAGCCGCTGGGCGGCCCGGTCGATGTCGCCCAGAGCCCGCGACGGGTGGAGGGCGGACAGGGGCAGGCGACAGCCCTGCTCGTCGCGCACCCCGCGCGCCAGGTAGATGCGGCGCAGCAGGGGGGACAGGTCCGGGGGCATGAGCACTGACGCCGCTGGCGGGGGCCGGCGGCGAATGACGACCTTGACGCCCGGGTCATCGGGCGCGGCGGGGGATGGGAGGGGGGCGGAGGTGGGGGGTGGGAAGCGTGCGGCCATGGCCAGGGAGCTTACCACGGACCCGGCGCTCAGCCGCAGCCCCGTCGGGGTCCGGGCGCTAACGGGTTTAGAATGCCACGCGGCATCGCGGCCAGGAGCCCCCTTCATGCACCCCGAATTCGACCTCTCCCCCGATATCTGTTACCTCAACCACGCCGCCGTGGCCCCCTGGCCGCGGCGGGCGGTGGCGGCGGTGACCCGCTTCGCCGAGGAAAACGGCCGCCGCGGGGCCGCCGGCTATCCGGCCTGGCTGGCGACCGAGCGCCGCCTGCGCGAACGCCTGGCGGACCTGCTGGGCGGCGCCTCTCCCGACGACATCGCCCTAGTCAAGAATACCTCCGAGGGCCTGTCGATCCTCGCTCAGGGGCTGGATTGGCGGCCCGGGGACAACCTGGTAGGTATCGCCCAGGAATTTCCCTCCAACCGCATCCCCTGGGAGGCCCTGCGGGAACAGGGGGTGGAGTACCGCGCCCTGGACCTCCGCGGCCTCGCCAATCCCGCGCCCAACCCCAGAGATGCCCCACCACCTGCCGGGGCCAACGCGGCGGCTGGCGCTCAGGTCACCGCCGAGATCGAGACCGCCCTGGAATGGCTGTGCGACGAGCGCACCCGGGCCGTCGCCATCAGTTCGGTGCAATACGCCCGGGGCGAACGCCTGGACCTGGAACGGCTTGCCGCCGCCTGCCACCGCCGCGGCATTCTGCTCTTCGTCGACGCCATCCAGAGCCTGGGCGCACTGCCCATGGACCTGCGGCGCATGCCGGCGGATGCGGTGGTGGCGGACGGCCACAAGTGGTTGCTGGGGCCCGAGGGCATCGCCGTGCTCTACGTGGCGCCGGCCCTGCGGCCCCGGCTGCGACTGCGTCAGTTCGGCTGGCACATGGTCGCCCACCCCGGTGACTATGACCGCCCGGACTGGACCCCCTCCCCGACCGCCACCCGCTTCGAGCCCGGCAGTCCCAACCTGCTCGGCATCCACGCCCTGGAGGCCAGCCTGTCCCTGCTCCAGGAGGTGGGTCTGAACCAGGTCGCGACCGCCATCGAGCACCGGGTCGACCGCCTCATCGACCTCCTCGACCAGGCCGGCTATGAAATCCTCACCCCCCGCGCCCCGGCGCGCCGCGCCGGCATCCTCACCTTCCGCATCCCCGACCCCCGTTTCGATCCGATTCCCCTCTGGCGCGCCCTCCTGGCCAAGGGTGTCGTCTGCGCCCCGCGCGGCGGCGGCATCCGTTTCTCGCCCCACTTTTACACCGACGAGGCCGTCTTGAATAAGGCCGTGGCCATCACCCGGGAAACCTTTGCCCGGTCGTGATGGTTTGCCTCTCTCTGCTCGGTTACTCAGGCTGGTGGGTTAGGGAGTGAGCGCATCAGCGACTTGTCCCGCCGCCGCCCCTTAGGGCGCGAGGAAGCCGAACGAATCGGTGGTTTATGGCCTCTGGGGCGTTAGGCGTTGGCTGCGGATTTATCCACCGCCCACGCCAAAGGCAAAAGAGCCTGGTGATTGCACCGCCCCTCAGGGTGACTTACAGCTCAGCCGGACGGCCCGATACTCGAAGTGGATGTTGGCATCCTCCCGCGCCCGGGCAAAATCGGCGTGCAGGGCCGCCAGCAGGTCCTCATCCACCGCCCCCGTCGCCAGTAGTTGGGGGGCGCCGGAGAGCAGGAGGTCCGCGGTGTAGGCCAGCAGTTGCTGGCGGCGTTCCGGTTGCAGACGGCTGGAAACCACCGGCAGGTCCTGGCTGACGATCTCCCGGCAGCCCAGCTCCTGGGCGAGACTGGCCAGGCGGGGACCGAGGTAGGGATCCCCCCCCGCCGCCTGCTGCTGGCGGCAAAAGCGCTCCCACCAGGTGCGGATGGCGGCGAGTTCCGGTTGGAAGCGGAAGGTAGCGTTATCTACCTCGGTACAGATCAGCCGGCCGCTTGCCTTGAGCACGCGCAGGGCCTCGCGGAGGATCGCCCGGGGGTCGGGCACATGTTCGAGCATCCAGATGGTCAGGACGACATCGAAGGTCCCGGCGGCGAAAGGCAGGCACCCGGCATTGCCACGCACCAGCGTGGCCCGGTCCCCGAGGTGCCCGCGAGCGGCGCGGAGGTGGCTGGGGCTGAGGTCGATCCCGGTCAGGGCCAGGCCAGGCCGGCGTGCCGACAGCAGGTCGAGTTCGGCGCCCACCCCGCAACCCAGTTCCAGCAGCCGGCCAGCTGCGGGCAGGTCCAACCCGGCGAAGACCACGGGGGCCAGTACCGCCGCCTGATCGCGGAGGCGTTGTTCCTCAACGGGACCGAAGCCATGAATGTAGGCCTCTGAATCAGCGACCATCAGGCATCACCTCCCCTGGGTAGCGGTTGTGGCAAATCTCGCATGATCGTCAGGTGTCGGCATGGGGAAGGAAACTGGCCAGCATCCTAGCCAGGCCCCGGATCGGGGACAAGATCAGTGGACCAGTGACCGGGGGCTGAGTGCTTCAAGGGACCTTTGAACCAGAGCAGCTGTCAATTACCGAGCGCCTGGACCACCCGCATTTGCATCCCGGCCTTCATTCAAGCCAAGATGGTGGGCTTGATACAAACCTCAGGATTTCTCTCACGATGGCCCACGATACCAACGTTACCTGGCACGAACACCAAGTCACCCGCGAACGGCGCGAGGCCCTGCACGGCCATCGCGGCTGCGTCATCTGGTTCACTGGCCTGAGCGGCTCCGGCAAGAGCACCATCGCCAACACCCTCGACCATCGCCTCCATGCCATGGGGCATCACAGCGCGGTGCTGGATGGCGACAACGTCCGCCACGGGCTCAACGCCGGCCCGGGCATGCTGCGCGACACCCACGGCCATGACTTCGCCCAGCGCTTTGGCCTGGGTTTCTCGGCCATCGACCGCGAGGAGAACATCCGCCGCATCGGCGCCGTCGCCCAGCTCTTCTGCGAGGCGGGGCTCATTGCCCTCACCGCCTTCATCAGCCCCTACCGCCTCGACCGCGACCGGGTCCGCCAGACCCTGCGCCCAGGGGAGTTCATCGAGGTCTTCGTCGACACCCCCATCGCGATCTGCGAGCAGCGCGACCCCAAGGGGCTTTATAAAAAGGCCCGCGCCGGCGAGATCAAGGGCTTTACCGGCATCGACGATCCCTACGAGGCCCCCCTTCATCCGGAACTGGTGCTTGCCGGCGGTGAGGAGACCCCGGATCAACTCGCCGGGCGCGTCATCGATTACCTGATGCTCCAGGAAATCATCCCGGCGCGGCGGGCCTGAGGCCTGGCCTCTTGACCCGTCCCATCGACTTTCCGCCACGGATGGCCTGGCGCCAGGCATGACGCAACTCTTTGACCGACTCCCCGACCGGCTCTTTTCCCCCCTGGCCAGCGCCTGGGGCGCTGCTGCTGGACCTGTACCCCCTGTTCTTCGACCAGATCCACGCCGACATCTTTCCCTCGCGGGAGACGGTGCGCCACGAGATCGAGGAACGGCTGGCGGTGCTGGCTGTGGCCTGGCAGGAGGAAGCGGATGCGGAGGTCCTACCCACAGTTACCATGGGAAGCAACCTGGCCAGCCGGATGTCAGGCGGTAGCTACCTGCGGGCCGGTAGCCCCTTCCCCAGTGCCATCGGCAGCGCCAGCGGCACCAGCGGCGGCGATCACGAGACCAGCCCGGCCGCCCAGGTCTATCGCCGCCTGCGCGACGCCGGCTGGTTCGAGGAGGAGCAGGATGGCTACCGTGTCTGGGTGACGGTACCGCCAGCGGTGGGCACCCTCTGGGCCAGCCTGATGGAGATCGCCCGCCCGGACCGCGTCTTCTACGGCGGCATGGTGCTGTCCATCTTCAACAACGTGCAGAAGGCCTGGGAAGAGCCGGCGGCCCAGGTCCTGGCCCTACGCCAGGCGGCCCGCGAGGCCCGCCGCTTCCTCCAGCATATCAGCACCCTGATCCAGGGGCTCAAGGGCCTGCACGCCGAGATCAGACGACCATCGCCTGATCCTCAGCCGCTTCTTCGAGGACTTCGTCGCGCGCATCCTGGTGCAGGACTACAAGCGCCTCAAGACCCGCAACAACCCCTTTCGCTTCCGCCAGCAGATCCTGCTGCGGGTGCGGGAACTGGAGTACGACCTGGACCGGCAGCGGGCCCTGGTGAGCGGTTATCTGGAACAGACCGGCGAGGCCGATGGCGAGGCGGCCCGGCGGGCCATTGGCGATGACCTCCGTCAGTTGCGTGAGGTCTTCGAACGCCTGGACGGTCACCTGGAACGGGTTGACCGCTTCCGCGCCCGGCTGGAGCGGCGGGTGGCGGACACGTTGCGCTACCTGGACCGTACCCAGCCCGGCCAGGCGGCGCGCCTGGCCGGCCTGCTGCGTGACCTGGGTCCAGGCCTGGTCGGGCTGCCGGATGAGGCCGCCACCCCCCTCCCCCCGCCCCTCATCGACGTGCTCCCCATCGGGCCCCAAAGCCTCCGGGAGGCGCCCCGCCATCGTCATCCGCCGGAGCCGCGTCCCCTGGTGAGCCGCGCGGTGGACCCGGCGGTCCAGGCCCGTCAGCAGGCCCTGCGTACGCCGAGGGCGCCACCCTGACCATCGCCAGCGTGGAGGACTTCATCGCCTTCACCCATGCCCGTCACCTGAACTATCTGCCCGGGGCCGGGCGCTTGCGCCAGACCTACCGCATCGAGACCCGGGAGGGCCTGATCGACAACGACTGGGTGCGCTGCCCCGCCTTTGCCGTCTGGCGGCGACAACCTGAAGGCGAGCCCCGCCGGGAGCCACAGGCCCGACCATGATCACCGCGCCCAGGGCGGCGCCGGCCGCGTTCGACCTTGAGTCCCCTCCGCGTAATCGAAAACCAACCAGATCAGTAAACCTTTAACCCTATGTTACTAACCATTATGTTAATAACATGTTGATTATAATGGGTAAGAGCTCATCAACATCCGTTGACATTGCTCCGGATTTGGCTTTTCGGCAGGGATTCAACCTTGTGATCCTGGCAGGTACCGGTACCCACCCACCCCGACCCCTGACAGCGACGGGGCCCGACCCGTCCACCCAAGGAGCCCGCAATGCTGCGTGACCTGCGCCAGGTATGCGAGCGGCCCGGTCAGGCGGAGCCGGCTGACTTCCGCGCCGCCGCCGCGGCCCTGCTCCGGCGGCAATTCCTGCTGCTGGAGCGGATC
>JAGVUH010000215.1 GCA_019136395.1 Gammaproteobacteria bacterium | reverse complement strand
GCGGCCGCTGACCTCCTGGACCCGGCCATGGGCACCGCGCCAGTCCAGCCAGTCGCACAATCGCCGGGACAAGGCACTCCGGCTGACGTCCGGCTCCGCGGCCACCACGCCGCGGAGCCGCTCGATGATTCCCGAGGTGAAGGTTTGCCCGAAGAGCCTCATGCGGCCCTAGAGTACGTTCAACGCCCGCCCGTGTCCAGTGTGTCCCATAGACAGCCCCTGGTGGGGGAGGGCCGGGGAGAGGGGGTGAAAGAGGGCGCGGCAACGTTAAGTTGCCCCGCGACCAGAGACGGCCCCCGTCTAGGCCTATCGGGTCCGGTTATAATCCCCCGCCTTAGCCTCCAGGCACCGTCACCTCCACCAGACCCCGCATGTCGCAGTTTTTAGAGCAACTCGCCAAACGGCGCACCTTCGCCATCATCTCCCACCCGGACGCCGGCAAGACCACCCTCACGGAAAAGCTGCTGCTCTTCGGCGGGGCCATCCAGATGGCCGGCACCGTCAAGGGGCGCAAGGCGGCCCGCCATGCCACCTCCGACTGGATGGAGCTGGAAAAGCAGCGCGGTATCTCCGTGACCTCCTCGGTCATGCAATTTCCCTATGGCGAGGCCATCGTCAACCTGCTCGACACCCCCGGTCACGAGGACTTCTCCGAGGACACCTACCGCACCCTGACCGCGGTGGACTCCGCCCTGATGGTCATCGATGTCGCCAAGGGCGTGGAGGAGCGCACCATCAAGCTGATGGACGTCTGCCGCCTGCGCGCCACCCCCATCCTCACCTTCGTCAACAAGCTGGACCGGGAGGGGCGCAATCCCATCGAGATCCTCGACGAGATCGAGTCGGTCCTCAAGATCCGCTGCGCCCCGGTCACCTGGCCCATCGGCATCGGCAAGCGCTTCAAGGGCGTCTACGACCTGCGCAGCGGCGTGACCCACCTCTTCAGCGCCCAGCACGGTGGGCGCATCCGCACCGGCGAGGTGATCAAGGGCCTGGACAACCCCCGCATGGACGAGCTCCTGGGCGACCAGGCGGACGAGCTGCGCGAGGACATGGAACTGGTGGCCGGCGCCAGCCATCCCCTGGACCTGGACGCCTACCGCGCCGGCGACCAGACCCCGGTCTTCTTCGGTTCCGCCATCAACAACTTCGGCGTTGAGGAGCTGCTGCGCGCCTTCGTCGCCTACGCCCCGCCCCCCCGGCCCCGGACGACCCTGCAACGGGAGGTCGCCCCGGAGGAAGAGGCCTTCACCGGCTTCGTCTTCAAGATCCAGGCCAACATGGACCCGGGGCATCGCGACCGCATCGCCTTCCTGCGCGTCTGCTCCGGCGGTTACCGCAAGAGCATGAAGATGCGCCACGTGCGCATCGGCAAGATGGTGCAGATCGCCAACGCCATCACCTTCCAGGCCGACGAGCGCCAACTGGTGGAGGAGGCCTGGCCCGGCGACATCATCGGCCTGCACAACCACGGCACCATCCAGATTGGCGACACCTTCACCGAGGGCGAGGACCTCAAGTACATCGGCATCCCCTTCTTCGCCCCCGAGCTCTTCCGCCGCGTCGTCCTCAAGGACCCGCTGAAGATGAAGGCCCTGCAAAAGGGCGTGGTGCAACTGGCGGAGGAGGGCGCCACCCAGGTCTTCCGGCCCCTCAAGAACAACGACCTGATCCTGGGCGCCGTCGGCAGCTTGCAGTTCGACGTCGCCGCCTTCCGGCTCAAGGATGAGTACGGCGTCGAGGCGGTGGTCGAGGCGGTCGGCGTCCACACCGCCCGCTGGATCGGTTGCGACGATCCCAAGATGCTGGAGCGTTTCCGCGACAAGGCCTATGAAAATCTGGCCCTTGACGGCGACAACCAGCTCGTCTACCTGGCCCCGACCCGCGTCAACCTCAGCCTGACCCAGGAGCGCTGGCCCGATATCCGCTTCCTGGCGACCCGGGAGCTCTGACCCCTGACCTGGCTGGGCCCCCGGCCTGCATCCCTTTTTCACCGACCCTGAATCACCATGGAAACCCAAGCGATAGTCCAACTTATCCGTGCCGGCCTGCCCGATGCTGCGGTCCAGGTTAGCGGCGACGGCAGCCACTTCGAGGCCCTGGTCATCAGCTCCGCCTTCGTCGGCAAGAGCCCCCTTGAACGGCAGCGCCTGGTCATGGCCACGGTCAAACCCCAGATCGAAAGTGGCGAACTCCATGCCCTGTCCATCAAGACTTTGACCCCGGAACAGGCCGCCCTGCAAGGCGGGTGATTCGGGGCCTGAAAACCTGGCATTCCCCACGCGGCAAGTCATACTTGCTGTAGGAACCGACCAACAACCAACCCTGAGGAGGACCGTGATGTTTCTGAAACACAAAGCCAGCGGCAAGCTCGTTGAGGTGCTGGGGCTGCGCGACCTGTTCAACCCCCTCCACGAGGTACTGGTCGGCCGTTACCACGCCGGCGAGGAACTCCAGGACCCCGAGCAATTCCGCAAGGCCGATCTCTTGTTCTGCTCCGGCGAGCCTCTGCCCAAGTGCTGGACCGACGTCCATTATCGCGATGACGAGGCCTTTCACCACTACCGGCTGAACCCCTGATCCCCGCCTTGTCCGGCCCTGGTCTCTACCTGTCGAGGTGACTGGACCCTCTTCAAAGATCCATCAGCCCTGGCCTTGAGTTTTCACCCCAAACGCGGCAGCACCTCGCTCACCCCTTCGCATTTCAGAAACCCCCTTGCAAGGGTTGCATGACGAGGTGCCACCGCGCTTCCCTCCCAGCCGCGGGATGCGCTGCACTATCAGCCTGCAACCTGATTTGACGCCCTCGGGGTCGCTCCCTAGAATAGCCGCTTCTTGATCGGGCGATTAGCTCAGCGGGAGAGCACTCCCTTCACACGGGAGGGGTCACTGGTTCAATCCCAGTATCGCCCACCAAATTCCCCACCCGAATCAATAACCTGGATAAAGCCCAGCAGGGTCTCCAGGGCCTCAAAATCCCAACGTGATATATCAACGTGATATCTAGGTACCGGTAGCACGTTGCGTGAGCGCTTCGAGTTCGCCTTCCAGATCTTCGGTGCGTAGGTGTGCATAGACCTTGGCCGTCACCCTGACGTCGGCGTGGCGGAGGATGCGGGCCACGCGGGCGATGTCGGTGCCGCCCTGGATGAGCCATGAGCCGCAGGTCCGGGGTAGGTCATGAGGGTGACAGTCGCTGACCCCGGCTGGGCAGCGCTGGAATAGCTACATGCAGCAGGTCGGTATTGGTAGCGGCGGGATCTCCTACCCCGCGGCAGATGTTGCGAGTCCGATACACCGATTGCACCTGGAATCTAGGCCAAGCCTGTGACTGAGGAAAAACATCCCGTATTCCTGGCCGTACGAGAGGCGCTGGGGACTTGCTGACCTAATGCCTCGCACCACACGGCAATTGAAGAACTGTGGCACAAGCCCTGATCAATCCGAAAATGCTCGTTTGGGCTCGGCAGCGCGCAGGCCTCAGCGTCGCAGCACTCGCGCAAAAACTGGGCGCGAAACCGGAGCGCATCATGGAGTGGGAAGTTGGAGGTGAAGCCTTACCAACTTTCCGTCAGGCGCAGCAGTGGGCCCAGCACACCCATGCCCCTTTTGGCTACCTGTTTCTTGCGCAGCCTCCCGTTGATGACCTGCCGATTCCAGATCTGCGAACAGTTGACGATCATGGCGTGCGAGACATCGCGATGGGTAGACTGGCGACCTAAATGTCGACCACCGTGCGATGCAACCAACGACGCCGGATGCCCTGCCATGATCGCTGAGACTTACGAAACCGATTTTCTGCGCTGGACACAAGAACAATCCGCCTTGCTGCGTGCCGGCAGGTGGGCCGAGCTCGACCGGGAGCATATCGCCGAGGAACTGGATGACATGGGACGAGAACAACAGCTCGCCTTACAGTCCCTGCTGCGGCAAATTCTGCTGCATTTACTCAAACTGGAGTACTCACCGGCCCGCGCGCCAAGAACCAAATGGGCGGAAGAGATCATCGAGTTTCGGGATCAGGCGCAAGCGAGGATCGACGCCACACCCAGCCTGAAACATCATGCCCCAGACCTCTACGAGAAGGCCTGGCTGCAAGCCCGCAGAGCCGCCGAAAAATCATTCGCGCTCTATGGTGAGATGGTCATGGTGCCCGAGCTGTGTCCCTATTCCCTTGAGCAGGCGCTCGCGCCGGATTATTTTCCAGGTCACAGCCAGCCGATGATGACCTGACGAACCCTGCTACGCTGGTCCAAGCGCAACCTCACCGCCTCCACCCTGGACGAACTCCGGACCGATGCCCCTCCCGCCGGCAGGTATGATTGTTAGAACCGTTGATCAGGGCGATTTCAATCGGTATAAACAGGCGAAGGTGAGGCGGGCGTGGAGTTCCTCGTAGTAACGCCCGTCGGGGAGGAGCTTGAGCTGCGGGATCACTACCCGGTCAGGCGGGGATGAGGGGGTGGTTGGGGGCGGCGATGTTTTGCCGGATGTATTCGCGCAGGTAGAGCTGGTCGCCGGTCAGCTTGAGGAGCAGGGCCTTTGTTTTTCCATGCGATTGAAGCCAGTCATACACCCGCACCGCCAGGGAGCATCGGCTGAGGTCGGGCTCTTGCCGCACGGCGGCCTGGATGCGCTTACTTGAGGTCGCTTTCCAGGTCTTAGGCGTTCCGCCCGCGACTGATCGCCTGGACCTCCACCAGATCCCGGCGCAAGGCCCGCTCCAAAGGGGGCGGCACCCGGCCAGCAAAGGCGTCGACCAGACTGGCGTAGTACCAGAGGGAACCCTCCTTGCCGGCGGTAAAACGCTCCCAGACGGACTCTCCGATTTCGGTCAGATCGAGCAGGATGGCCTGAAGGTTGGTCAGCTTGTCGCAGGCCGAAACCAAGAGGCCAGGCCCCGTGGTTGCCCGCAAGTGGGCGAGATAGGCCTCCTTGCGCGCCCGCCAGGGCGGCTTGTGGCCAGCGGCATCAGGCACCCCGTCAGTACAGAACTCCACCAGGGCCAGCACGCCAGCGCCGAAGGCGGCGCGGATGGGCTCGCGCCAGGCCGGTCCCCCATCCTCAAGCACGTCATGGAGCAGGGCGGCGATGATCTGGTCCTCATCACCGCCATAACGCTGCACCAGGGTCGCTACCGCCACCGGGTGGGTGATATAGGGCAACGGCAGTCCCAGGGCATTGGCGGTGCCTTTGCGGATCTGCCCCCGATGGGCCTCGGCGGCCATGGCCAGGGCGGCATTGAAAGAAGACAAGGGAGTTTCCATGGGTTTCCTCGGCGGTCAGCAGGACAGTTCCAGGCTTAAGACGTGTCTTGGCGGTCGATCTCAACGGCAGGGAATGGGGCCGCTGAAGAACTGGTCTCGCCAAAAATGGGCAAATTGCGAAACGAACCCATATTTGCGGGGCTCGCTAAACAGGCCAAATTGCGAAACTAACCCATATTTTGTCAGGCCGGCCGAGAGTGGCAAGATGGCCTCTGCCGGGTGGAGCAGTGGGAGCGAGTCCCGCGGGCAGTAGGATGTCAGATGCCCCCAGCGGGATAAGAATACGCGTAATGGCATGGTCCGCCTCGCTCCCCAACGAGCCATGAGCGGGCGCCATCGGCGACTCATGCCTGTTTTGGTAACGGCCGAGCCTGGCGCGGCGCGGAACACCCTCTGGTGATCGTGTCTATAATCGGTGTGCCCGACCTCGGCGCCGAAGTTGGGTCGATCGATCAGCCTGTGCGGCGGGCCGACCAGGCCCGG